>JANXGZ010000210.1 GCA_024958995.1 Methylococcales bacterium
GCCGGCGTCACCACAGCCCCATAACCATGGGTATACCGAAGATGAATGTTTTCCCAGGTATGTGCTTCGTCAGGCAGCTTTTCAATATTCAATTCCCGTGCGCTCAGGTTGACTTGCTGGGTCTTGCCGTTAATCAGGTACCGGTCTTCATCAACGCTTTGGAACCGATAATACGGGCGGATTCCCTGTAACTGGTTGTAAACATCGCTCAGCAATCCATGATCCCATACTGGAACATTCTGTAGATGGTCCTTGGTTACCCAGTCCGCCAGATCGTTTTCCGGCGTCAGCGATACTTCAAAATCCAGTGTTTTCACATTGGAAAGATTGTAGGCCGACAAGGTCGCTTCAATATTCCCTTGCATGAACGCCTTTTCGGTTTCAACCGGATTCGGATGCACGACCAAGCGCGTCAAAAGGCTGGGGCCGGCCGGTACATGCCGCAACGCCACAGCCAGAAGGAAAACGAACAGAAACCCGACCAGCGGCCGTTTTCCTGACTGTCCCTGACTGTAAATCATCACGATGGCTGACACTGCCGCCAACATGAAACTGACAAGGGCCACCCAAATCAATGGCAGGTGGTACCTCATGTCGACATAACCAGGGCCAAAGAATATTGGTTCGTGGGAAGATTCATACACCAGGCCGAACCTCTGTAGCATGAAACCCCAACTGACCAGCAGACAGACGCAGACCAGCAACCCGGCCAGATGAATCCTGACCCCCTTGGGATATTTCTCACCAGCCGATGCAAGCACCCGTCGTTCCAGCCAGTAAAGGAACGCAACCGCCAGTAGCAGCAGGGCAAACGCGGTCAGCAGTTCCTGCTGAATCAGACTGTAGATGGGAAACGAGAACAGGTAAAAACTGACATCGTTGTGATAGAAAGGATCGTTGATGCCCATCTCTGGGGCAAAAAAATACAGAAGGGCTGCCTCCCACTGATCATAGAATGGAAAGGCCACGATGACCGCCAGTACTATCGACACGACCAGGTAAACATCCAGCGCCCCGCCCTTAAATTTGTGGGCCAGCGTCCGCTTTACGCTGTCCACCTCTGACAGGTTGCGAAGGGTTACACCGACAAAATTGGATGCAACCCAAAAGTTAAGAAAGAAAACCAGGAAAAACAGCAAAGTTACGCCACCGGAAATGAAGTACCGGTAAAGCAGGCGGAGCCAGAAATAACTTTCGAGTTCAAGCGACCGGAACCACCAAAGATCGACCATGAGATCGAGAAAAATGAAGTAGAACGCCCCGTACAACAGAGCGAATACAAGCAAACCAACGCCGCCAGCAAGCAGGATTCGTTTCCCAATTGACATGTTTCCCACGCTGAATCTATGTTTTTTTACCCGGCCTGAGTCGCCGTCCTTTTTAAAGGATTGCAAAGGGTTCTCATCCGGCGATGGCTGAATCCGGCCGGATGAACGCAATCTTCGATA
Organism: Methylococcales bacterium; assembly: GCA_024958995.1. GTDB lineage: Bacteria > Pseudomonadota > Gammaproteobacteria > Methylococcales > UBA1147 > UBA1147. The sequence continues at coordinate 1,449 of JANXGZ010000210.1, forward strand.
CAGAGCGAATACAAGCAAACTAACGCCGCCTGCGAGCAGAATCCGTTTTCCGGTTAGCATGTCTCCCCCGCTATATCTGTATTTCTGTACCTAACATGAGTCGCAGTCCTTATTTAACGCAATGAAAGGTTTTTATCCAGCGATGACCGGATCCGGCCTGTGGGGAGCAGTCTTCGATCGGGAATGAACATTAATCCCGATGCCTGTCCATTTTCCGACAGCCCATTCAGCCAGAAACCTCCCAGGAGTGAGACTCCAGTTTATACGATAACCTCATTTCATTTTCGAGCAACCACCAGCCGCACCACAAGGATCCTCGAGATTCAGCAAAAAACGGGGTTTTCTTTTCAGTCTGGCCGGAACAGCCAAGATACCCCGGTACAGAGTTCGGGATTTTCGGAAAGTTCCGGTATCATACGCCATTTTAAAAAGCCGTTAATAAAGATTAACCTGGCGATGATTGTCCATTCTAACTATAGACACGATGAGGAAAATCAATGAAAAAAATCGTACTTCTTTGCAGCGCCCTGTTAACCGTTTCTGCATGCCAGAAGGAATCATACGTCGCTACGTACAGTTACAACGACCTGACCGTAACAACAACCTATGGCAGGTTTACCAAGGACAATGCTTCGGCACAGAAAAAAGCGCAGAGTGAATTCAAACGTGATTCAAGGTCTGTGTGCCGCAAGGAATTCGGCGGTGGCTGGTCACTATCAGAAATCAAGAATCCCGGGGAAATGAACTGCGAAGAAACATCCGACGGACATCACTGCCGAATAAAGGATGCACAACTCTCCTGCAAGCAGGTGATTGACAAGGGTTTCGGCAACTGAATTTCACGGACTGAGTAAGACACTCAAGCCTGTAACAGAGCGAAGCGGGAGATGCCCGCTCACGGCTGGCATCGTTCATGAAGCCAACAAGGCTTTCACTCTAACAGCGGAATTTCATGCTGTAATTGTCGAACCCAGACATGACCGGTCGCAGCACGCTGGCTAGGGCTAGAATAACTGTAGCGGTAAAAACGGGCCCGAAGATAAGTTGGCCGTTGCCTCGGAAATGGCGCCTTAAGAAAAAGCTTTTCAACAGCCGGACTGGCCTCGGCAAGCTGATGGATCAGTCGGTAAAACCAGAAAGGCGGCCGCTCCGGCCTGAGTGCCGCAAACCACATTTGCCAGTCTAGCCTGGGCTGGTGCGGTATCAACCAACCGAGCTCCGTATCGAGACTCCCGGGTTTGTACCTGAACTCGTAGGGAAACCATGTAATACCATCCATCGAGGCCTGGATCTCGATCTCCCCCCTATTCCTTGTCATCACCGCAAACGGACCATAGGTGTTCGCTATTCCGAGAGTGAGCGTTGCCGCCATTACCCCGTAGAAGGGCTGCACAGGTTTGGTTCGATAGTATGATGACCAAGCCAGGGTAGCATTGCTCAGCAAAACGATGAATGCAAAGGTTGCGGCCAGGCTGGTTCCCCATCGGCCAGGCCGCGGATAATCGTTTTCGATCCGGGATGCCCTCTCTCTTCCCACCAGCCTGGATACCTGGCTGTCGTCGAAAAGAAAAAGACACAGCAGAATGGTCAGCAGGTTAAAGAAATTGTAATTACCGGTAAGAATGATGGCACTCTGCAGAAAAATGAACGCTCCTGCGGCCACCAAACGCAATCGCCCCGGTGCGAAAATGAAAAACGCAACGACCAGTTCGATCAGCAAAACCCCGGCCACGCAAACCTGGTGAATCCACAACGGCAGATGGTGAACGTACCAGGCCAGTGGCGTTGGCAGGGGCTGGGTTTCATAGTGATACAGCAAGGCTGTCAGGTTGGTCCATGCAACATCACCACTGGTGATTTTCACTAGGCCACTAAGGAACATGAAGCGGAACAGCAGCCATCGAAACAGGAACACGATGATGGTCGAACCGCTGCACAAGAGAATCGCCAAAAAACCGGCTTCAAGCAGGAACATGTCCCACTGAAAACGCATGAAGTCCTGACCAGCGAAGACCAGCGACAGGTAAAGCCCGTAGCAGGTAATCAAGGCTCCCCTTGTAAACCGATCTAAAAGGACCGCCACGCCTCCGAGGACACCCACCAAGCAAGCCCCGAAAAGCACCGGGTCAGATGCATTGACCCAGAAAATACTCGGGTACAGCCAATAGGTAGACGGGCCCAGTGACTCTTGGAGAGCCGCCAGTTTGGGCTCGATGGGCAGGATTCCATCAACACCAACCAACCCTTCCACTTGAGTGGCCATCGAGGCAAAGGCCGCAATATAAATCAACCCGAGAATGCGGAGAAACAACCAACTCACCACCGCATACCGAGGATAGCCAGAATGGGCATCACCGAAAGAAACTTCAGGGATGCGGGCTACCTGCAGTTTGTTGCCCATCATGAAGCCATAAGGAAAGTGCCCAACAGCAGCGGATCACGGAAACCGCCGACAAAAAGGCAGTCCCGAAGCACAAAGCGACAATCGTGCTCAACACTGTTTCTGTAACAACTTCCGCCAGTCATAGCAAACTAGGGTTCGTCAGCCCATTGCCAACCTATAAGTAAATGCCTGACGGCAGTTTTACCCTACGCCTGGTTTTCCTGCAAACTGGTTGGAATACTGGGCCGAAACGGAAACTGGCTGATGGCCTGTAGGAAGAGAGGGGTAGTAGAGGGAAAGCCAACGATCAGGAACCGCTCGCTTGTGGAAGGAAGGTTGCGCGGATTGAACCCCGATTCAGATGGAGCCAGATCGGTGACCCGGAACAAGGAATGCAAAAAAAAGCGGGGAGGTGTTCTGTCTACCAGTGCTGTTCTTCGTGGGCCTTGATCAGGACCTTGATCAGGGCCCACGAAGCACCGAGCATGACGATCATGCAGACCCACTCGAAGGGTTGCACGCTGGTGGGGTCCTCGTCGAAGACAATGATCAGAAAACCCGAGGCAAAGATTAAAGCAACGTAGCTGACAACCTTCATACCGATGACCTAACCAAGCACACAGGACTCTTATCAACCAGGATGACAGTGAGTAACCGAAGCAACCACCTGTGATAGGTAAAAATGCCGGAGACAAACACCGAAAAAACGCGATAGAAAAAAGATCTGATTATCCAGAAAATGCAAGAATCGAGGCATTTCTTCCATTCAAAGAGAACCCTTAACCGCCCCTAGGCTTCATGCGACCTGAGATTCAAAGCAGGCAGAAAAGATTCCCTCCGCCATTGAAAAACTATTTCAATCAGAAATTATCCTTCAATGCTTGGAAATTCG
>JANXGZ010000320.1 GCA_024958995.1 Methylococcales bacterium
ATGATGACCGTCAGGTCTGTCAACGATGGTGTTTTTCCGGGTGATGCGTTCAGTACTTCGCGGGTACACCATGGCAGCCAGGGAAGTACCAGGAGCGCGACCCAGAATGACAAGGAAACCCAAGCGATGGACTCTGCTGAGAACATGATGTTCCCTCTCTTTTAGATTCAGGATGAATAGTTTCTGATGACTATCAGGTTAGCTATTCGTGAAACCCGATAATATTGAAGTCTCAGCCTGAAATATCCACTAACTGGCGTAATCGGTCAATACTAATCCAAGGATTTGTTACCCTGAATGACCTAGGTGAATAGGGGTGGTTAAGTATACATAGGAGTATATAAGACGAAATTATGAGAATAATCCATTAACACTGAATGGTGATACTTCCGGCAGTGTCAATTCATTGTTTATGTCACGGCCGGAGTAATGGTATAGCAAGGCTGGTATTCCCCCTCGAGTTTCATGCGTCCTTCCGTGGCAAGAGCAATAAGAAGCTCGTCAAGGGCCTGCGCAAGCTCAAGTTCACCGGTCAGCTGAAACGGGCCGTTTTCTCGGATCGTCCGGATTCCATGATCTTTTACGTTGCCGGTCACTACGGCGGAAAATACCTGTCTCAGTACTACAATGAGTTCGTGAACTGGGAGTGATCTTGTAAGCCGTAGGTTGGCGACCGATGCGTGGGTGACCGTGAATGGCTGCTGGTGGGCTTTGGGGATCTTCAGCATCCAGTTGAAATAGTGGGAATTATTGTTTATACGCCGCCGGTTGCGGGCGTCTTCCATTCTTCGGCTGATATCGACGCCGGCGGCGACTGGGTTGCCGATGATGATGGTGTATTTCCCCCTGACTTGAGCGCCCAGGCAGAAAATCAGGAAACGGTCTAGCCGTGAGAAATAGTCGGCGCTACTTTCTGGCCCGGTAAAGATCACCGGCAGATACTGCTCAGCGTTGTCTGGGTCAAGGAGTACACCCATCAGGTACAGGATTTCTTCCAGGGTACCGACACCGCCTGGGAAGACCACCATGCAGTGGCCCAGTCGGAGAAAGGCCTCCAGCCGCTTCTCGATGTCCGGCAGGATGACCAGGTGAGTCACCACCGGGTTTGGCGGTTCCGCTGCGATGATGCCTGGTTCGGTGAGCCCTAGGTAGCGGGCATTCGTGTTTCGCTGCTTGGCGTGTCCGACGGCCGCGCCCTTCATGGGGCCCTTCATGGCCCCGGGGCCACAACCGGTACAGATGTCGATTCCTCTCAGGCCTAGCTGGTAGCCGACTTCCTTGCTGTAATCGTATTCGATGCGTGAGATCGAGTGCCCTCCCCAGCAAACGGCAAGGTTGGGTTCCTTTCGGGGATCCATGACGTGCGCCTGTTTTAGGATCTGGAATATGACATTGCTCATGTCCTGACCATCGTTCAGGTCGGAGTGGGCCGATGGCTTGATTGCCGCGCCAATATAGACGATGTCGCGCAGTACGGAAAAAAGGTGTTGTCGAATGCCTTCGATCATGCGGCCGTCGATGAAGGCAGATGCTGGGGCATTGACGACGATCAGGCGCGGGCCGGGAGTTCTGGAAACCTCGATGGAGAAGTCATTGTAAGCCTCGAAAATTTCGGCCGCATTGTCACATGTGTTACCGGTGTTCAGTACGGCCAGTGCACAGCATCGGAAAAGGTCCCGCAGTGCCGGATCGGTGGACGGATTGCTGAGCACAGACAGTTCATGGTTTGAAAGCAGTTCGAGTCCGTGCCTGGGCGTGACTTCACCGTTGATTTTTACGATATCTGTCATCTCGTGTTGTCGGGTGAATTCCGATTTGAAAACTTGGCATCATGCATCAAAGGTCCGGACAGACTTGTTGAGGGAGCTCCCGCAGACGTTCTCTGGGTTTCCGTTGACGATGGGTCCTCATTCCAATGGTTGTTATTATTCGAGGGTGGCCACTAAGTCTTCAATTGACCGGCACGCCGGCAGGCAGGAGCCGCCCGTGCACACGTAGGCTACAGTCTCGCTTTCCACAGTTCGTTCAGCCAGGATTCCGGGCAATTCGTTTTCGTCGACAGGAATGTTCAGGGTGATGAGGTCTGGACGATAATCGGATGTTATATGTTTTGCCCAGTTCGAGGATTCGGGACCTCGCATTACGGCAGTGCGCGGCGGCTGAAAGAATCCCTGTAATCCCGTTAGAAGAGCGGAGTGAGCGCTCGGGAATTTCTTTATGGAGGAAGCTCCTGCCTGGTACACGCGGCGGGCTACTTCGATGTATTTGGGTTCCCCAAGAATATGGCCCAGTCGAGCCATAGAATAGGCGGCTACGCCATTGCCCGACGCCATTGATTCATCGGCCAGCGGTTTTGGTCGGTGAATCAGTTTTTCGTGGTCATCAGATGTGAAGAAGAAACCCCCGCAGCTTTTGTCTTCGAATTGTTGAAGTAGGACATCCGCCAGTTGTCGTGCGAAAACAAGATCGGAGGTCTGCCATTCGGTCTGGCTCAGTTCTAGCGCCGCGTCGATCAGGTAGGCGTAGTCATCGAGGTAGGCGTTCAGGTGCGAATGACCATCTTTGTGGGTGGCGAGGAGGCGGCCATCAACCCACATTTCGGAAATCAGGAATTCGAAGGAGCGGCGGGCGGAAGCAATCAGGTCTGCTTTTTCAAAGACCCGTCCCGCAACCGCCAGTCCCTTAATCATGAGGGCATTCCATGAGGTCAGGATCTTGTCGTCTCGGTTCGGGTGAATGCGCAGGCTCCTGGCACTTTGCAGTTTCTGTCGTGCCGATGCCAGCAAGGCGGTGGCCCGGTCTTTGTCCATATTCAGTTTTTCGCAGCAGTGTTCGAGTGGTTCCGCTACGTAAAGGTGCCAGTATCCTTCGAAATTGGCCGGCCTGTCGAGTCCGAAGTGTGTCCGCACGATATCCAGTTCCGCTGAATCGAGTAGTTTCTCCAGTTGTTCGTGACTCCAGACGTAGAATCGCCCTTCTTCACCTTCCGAATCCGCATCGCGCGAAGAGTAGAACCCCCCCTCAGGGGACTGCATGTCTGACATGACCCATTCGGCGATGCCGAGGGCGGTTTGCCGAAATTGAGGTTTTTCGGTGATCTGCCAAGCGTGGGTGTACAACAGAAGCAGGGCTCCGTTGTCATAGAGCATTTTTTCGAAGTGCGGAATGTTCCAGCGGTCGTCGACCGAGTAACGGCAAAAACCGCCGCCGACCTGGTCATGGATTCCGCCTTCGGCCATTTTGGTCAGACTGACCATCACCGCATCAATCAGCGTGCTGTCGGTCTGGCCGTTTCTGAACCAGTGCTCGAGCATGAATTCGAGGCTTGAACAGTGGGGGAATTTAGGGGCCTGGCCAAAACCGCCGCCGACCGGGTCGAAGTGCTCCAGCATTTCGTTTGCTGCCTGTTCCAGCAACGCTGGGGTCGGCGAACCCGTGCCGTTGAGTGAATCAACCGATCTCAGGGTTTCCAGAAACGAAGTGTTGTGCTGGCTGATTGAGCTCTGTTGGTCGCGATAGTAATCGGATGCCTGCCGGAGTATGCTCCTGAACGGCGGCCTATTGTAGTGTGCATGGGGTGGAAAATAGGTTCCGCCGAAGAATGGGATGTGTTCGTGGGGTGTCAGGAACATGTTCAGGGGCCAGCCCCCTGGACGTTGGGTTAGTAGTTGGTGGGCCAACTGGTAGATCTTGTCGATGTCGGGCCGTTCTTCGCGGTCGACCTTGATGTTCACATACAGTTCGTTCATCACTCTGGCAGTGTCCTGGTCTTCGAACGATTCGTGGGCCATGACGTGACACCAGTGACATGCCGAATAGCCGATCGAAAGCAGGACAGGCTTGTTCTCTCGGCGGGCAAGTTCCAGTGCTTGTTCGCACCAGGGATACCATTGGACTGGGTTGGCCGCGTGTTGCTGCAGGTATGGGCTGGTTTCGTTTTGCAGGTGGTTCATTTCCGGGTACTCATGAGGGGTTATTCATCGTTTGGGCCACTGTGTTTATTCCATAGGGGCGGTTAGCTAAAGTCAATGGGTGAAAGGATGACCGTTTTGCTGTTTATCTTGTTGGTCGTCGTCGTGCTTTTGGCTAACTCGATGATCCTTCTCCAAACCGCCAAAAAACCGAAGATCCCCAAGTCGGTTAAACCTCTTCCTGATAATGATCGCGATGGTGACTGGTAAGGAGGCCTCCCTGTCCCTGGCCGGTTTCTTGGCTTGCAGCAGAATTGTGAAGTGACTCGGCTCGAGTGGTTAAGGGGTCTAATAACGAGGTTTTGGGCAATTCAGGGCAATGGGAATTGATGTTTTGCTCAAAATATTTAACAATTGGGCTGTGCTCTTGAGTAGGTGGTGTCTCACCCCTGTTTTAATACCATGGATCCGGGCGATCCAATCCGATTCAGTTACGTCGGGTGGTCTGTTGCATTATGTGGTTCATTGATGATCTGAGGAAAAGATAGCATCAGTATCCATACGCATTGATGGGGTGAATCGAGATGGCTAACTTGGTGTAAATTCTGAGCGCGGTAGTCGTTTGTTAGGCAAGTTATGTGTTCGCTACCTGAGGTAGGCTAGGCTTTCGACAGTGCGTCTGGGTCTCACACAGTCTGAAGGAGATGAGGCGAACGGAGAATCAGCGGTAGGTGAGGACGAAGAAGGTGGTGGGGAATCGGGCGACGATTTTGGATCATCAGCTGACAATTGATCAACAAAAGGGGGAGAACAAATATGGATCCTATACTTGGTTTGGGAGTAATTATTTTTGGTTATGTGATCTATGCATTCGTTTCTTCGAATGCGGGAGAGGTCAGCGATGCTGGTGTCGAGCCTGAAGCCGAGCCTGAAGCCGAGCCTGAAGCCCCCGCACCGAAGCTCACGGGCACCCTAGTATCTCAGCCTAAAGCTAAAGCTAAAGCGCCTGCTGCCTCCTCGGCCCCGGCAATGCTGCGTAACCCGGAAACTGGTGATGTTTCGGCAGTCCCGACTAACTATCGGTTCGCCAAGCGCTGGATTAAGACGGCACTGGTAGAAGAAGGGTTGCTGGACAAGGTCTACAGGAATAACGAACTTGATGAAGAGGCTTCTGCAGCGGTCAAGGCCGCGCTGGGGTCGTTCAAGGAACTGGAAAAGTACCAGCCCGTCGATTAGCTGACCCCTTCACCGGGTCACGAAAAACCCCTGTCACGTACAGGCAGGGGTGAACGGTCATCCTCGCTGTTTCCCTGTCCGAATATGGACGGGGAGACCTCGATCTGTAGAAGGGCAGAACGACAACAGCAGGCAATGCACGAGGTTTGCCTCCAACCTGGCAGTGTTCCGGGGGATTGCTTTTTGCTTCTGTATCTTTGGCTACCTCAGCCTTTTTAAAAAAGCGATAGCCGTAAGGTGATCTACCTTTTTGGCTTGCCCTGTCGTTGCCGGTTGATCTAATTTCTCCCTTGGTTGCTGTATCAAGAGATGCGAATCCTTGTGTCGATTGAGTCGGTGATTCCTCTCTCCTCTCAATATCCGGACCCATTAAGGGCTTGCGGGTAATGTTCGCTCCTGCCGGGAAATACTTAACAGTGTTGCGTTTGTTGAGTCTGCCTGTACCAACTTCCGGTTTTCATTACCCCTTCCAGGCTAGAATTCCACATCATTTTGTTAGATAATAACCGGCTGACTTTGTTCGCGCTATAAAATTTCAACGGTTTATTGACAGGGGTTAAGTTAAATGACAAGAGAAGAACAGATAAAGGCAATAGAAAAAGACTGGGCTGAGAATCCCCGCTGGGACAACGTTACTCGAGACTACACTGCGGAAGACGTTGTTCGTTTGCGTGGCTCTGTCCAAGAGGAATACACCATTGCAACCCGTGGAGCGAAAAAACTCTGGGATCTGGTGAACAACGAAGATTATGTTAACTGCATGGGGGCCATCACCGCTGGGCAGGCCATGCAACAGGTCAAGGGTGGCATCAAGGCCATCTATCTTTCTGGGTGGCAGGTTGCCGCTGACGGCAATACCTCGGAAACCATGTACCCTGACCAGTCGCTGTACGCATACAATTCTGTTCCGACGATGGTCAAGCGGATCAACAACACCTTCCGTCGCGCTGACGAAATTCAGTGGGCGAAGGGCAATGATGACATCGATTACTTTGCTCCGATCGTTGCCGACGCTGAAGCCGGTTTTGGCGGTGTCCTGAATGCATTCGAACTGATGAAAGGCATGATTGAAGCCGGCGCGGCCGGTGCTCACTTCGAAGACCAACTGGCCTCGGTCAAGAAGTGTGGCCACATGGGCGGAAAGGTTCTGGTTCCGACTCAGGAAGCCGTTCAGAAACTGGTTTCTGCCCGTCTGGCAGCCGACACTATGGGGGTGCCGACCATCGTTCTTGCGCGTACCGACGCAAACGCAGCAGACTTGTTGACCTCCGATTGTGACGAGCGCGATGTGCCGTTTGTAACAGGTGAAAGAACACCCGAGGGGTTTTTCAGAACCAATGCCGGGATCGATCAGGCAATCGCACGTGGCATTGCCTACGCACCGTACGCTGATTTGCTGTGGTGTGAGACTGCAGTGCCGGATCTGGATGAAGCGAAAAAATTTGCCGAAGCGGTCCGCAAGGAACACCCGGAACAGCTATTGGCCTACAATTGTTCGCCGTCCTTCAATTGGAAAAAGAACCTTGACGATGCAACCATTGCGAAATTCCAGCGCGAACTAGGTGCGATGGGTTACAAGTACCAGTTCATCACTCTCGCTGGCATTCACAACATGTGGTACAACATGTTTGAACTGACCCGTGACTACGTCGAGCGTGGTATGACTGCCTACGTTGAGAAGGTTCAGGAGCCGGAATTCGCAGCAGCGAAGAACGGGTATACCTTTGCAAGCCATCAGCAAGAAGTGGGTGCAGGTTATTTTGACGATGTAACCACTGTGATCCAGGGGGGGCAGTCTTCCGTGACGGCGCTGACCGGATCCACCGAAGAAGCGCAGTTCGATTCGAAATAATTCCTTAAGGACTGACTGCGAAAGCCCGGTTCTGGCCCCAGAGGCCGGGGCCGGGTTTTTTATTGGTCGAAAGAAAAACTAGCGGAATCCAAGTCGGTTGTTCGGATGCATTCCATCATTGGTGCTGGATACGCCTGAATGAGAGGTTTATTCGGGGTTGGATTGTTTTTTTCGATCTCGGTACGCTGTGGCGCCAATAACGCTGGAATTCGCCGCACATGATGATCAGGTCGCCGTTTTCAAGGTTAATGGAATGGCGTGTGCCGGTTTTTATATGATGCACCCTGAAGACTCGGGTTTCCCCGATACTGAGCGAAGCTAGGTAGGGTCTCGGGCCCAGTTCTTTTTCACTGTCAGCATGCCAGCCCATCGCATCGTTGCCGTCACGGTAAAAATTGCATAGGACACTGTTGAAGTTCTGGCCGGTAGTTTCTTCCAGCCGTATTCTCAGATCAGTCAGCAGCGGATGCCAGGGCAGAGGGTGATGCACGATACCGGAATAGGTATAAATTGCTCCTTGATGCCCGTACCAGCACACCAGCCGGGGTGAGCGGACGGTTTTTCCGTAGATACGGATCGATTCCTCCGTCCACGCAAGATCTTGGGTTAGCCGGTCGAGCAGCGCCGAGGCCTCTGGCGCAGCAAGGAAACAGGGCATGAGGAGCAGTTGCCCGTCGTTTTCCACTAGCGGCATCATCGTTCTTCGGCTGGTCCGATTTGCCGATGGAACACCAGGGATAGTGGCGGTTGATTGGAGACTCGTTTCGTTTTGCATCGGGGATTTCATTTCGCAGTTGATCACGGTGTCAATTCAAGCATTCCCGGGGCCCTTAGTATTCGTCAGTGTCAGTGATTCGAGGGTGGATCCCGCCATTTTTGGAATCCATGAGTTTGAGGGATTGACCAGGTCACTGGATTGCCGGATTGGTCCGTTTGTTGACCAGTTTTTTTCGTTTTCAACCTGCACGTAATGAAACTGTAACATTGGAACCCTATCCTTGCCTTCGATTTTGAAAGTGGGAGTGTGTTGTCTGATGCATTTCCCAGTTTGTAACTTGGAGGTATTCGATGAAAAAGATCTTGAGTACGATTGCAGTGATCGCCGGATGGATGGCGTTCGGTTTGGCAGTGACGCCTGTTGTCCATGCGGAAAAGACACTTGAACAAATTCTGCTTGAAAAAGGGATTCTGACCAAGGCCGATATTGAAAGTCTGAAAAAAAGCGCCTCTGCGTCCTCTTCTTCTGACGGCTATAGAATCAAGACCGGAAGCAATGGATTCCAGATCAAGTCCGAGGATGGCGATTTCGATTTTGGCGTTGGTGGGCGTGTACAGACCGACGTCAACTTTTTCTTTCCGAACAATCCGAACGGGAACGGCATGGAAGTCCGCCGTGTACGTCTGAAAGGCTACGGTAGAATCTACGGCGACTGGCAATACAAGGCCGAAATCGACTTTGCTGAATACAGCAAGATTGACCTTACAGACGGATGGTTGGCTTATACGGGAATTAAGGGTTGGACCACTAAGATTGGTCACCAGAAGGTGCCATGGAGCCTTCAGTCAGAGGCGAGTTCCAACTGGCAAACCTTCCAGGAGCGTGCTCAGACCGATGCATTCATTGATACTTCGTACCTTGGTCGTCGGCGTCTGGGCATGACCGTTCAGTATGCAGACCCTCTTTTTTATGGCCGCGCTGGAGCGTTTGCGGCGGGTATCAACGAAGACGGTGGGTTCAATCAGAGCTTTGGGACAGCGTTCAGGGGATTAGTTGCTCCGATCAACGAAAAGGAACGGCACTTTCATGTGGGTGGTTCGGTGCATTATCGTGACCTGGAAGTAACTGAGGATACCGATATTGAATTGCAGTTCAAGTACCATCCCGAAGCGCACATTGGGGGTAAAGATCCGGCTGGACGTTATTGGATCGATGCCAAGAGCATGAATGAAAAAAGTATCCTTGGTGGTAATGCTGAAATCGCCGGCTACTGGGGACCGCTCCATGGCCAGGCCGAATACGTCAACATGAATGTTGAACGCTTGAGCGGTAGAAACTCGTTGAGTTTCCATGGGGCTTACGCACAGCTTGGATACTTCCTGACCGGTGAACACATGCACTGGAAACAGAAAGCGGGTCAGTGGAAACGGGTCAAGGTGCTCAATCCCGTCGGTAGGGGTGGTGGTATTGGCGCCTGGGAAGTCGCTGGTCGTTTCAGTTATCTGGATCTTGTCGATGAAGACATCGACGGCGGACGTGCACGCAACTGGACTGCAGCTTTGAACTGGTGGGCGAATCAGAACATCATGTTCCGTCTCAATTATGTGTATTCGGATAGGGATCCGGGTACAAGTAACACAGCCATAGAGCATGACTATGTCCACGCTGTAACGGCTCGGGCGCAGGTGGTCTTCTAGGGTTGCAACCGAAATCGGCAACTGGAAGCCAGTGGGCTTACCGAGGGGAAGTGTCCGCCTGCCCGAGGTCCCTGGTTTCGGTCACCGTCCCCTTGAAGAGTCTCTTAGACGGTTCAGAAACTGGACGATTCGCTTTCTGATGTCATTAGTTTGGTGAATGAATGTGATACCTGGATACAGGTATCGGCCCTTGCTCCGCATGGCCGAAATTTGTTGTCTTTTCTTGCACAGCCGAGTTGTGTTCCAGTTCTGTCGGTCAATGTCTTTGACAGGCTGGCCCACGGTTTTTCGACCGGTTTTAGACATTAGATCTGTCAATCCGATCTGATTCCCCGTGTTTTCAAAAAGATGTAAAATACCACTGTCCTCCGAAGCTTCGCGGGAGGCTCGTGAGATCGCAAGATTGTAGTCGAGGGCGTCTGGCCGTTTCAGGTAATGCTGCCGAATTGCGAACAAAAACCCTTCCTGGAGAAATAGATGTCGCCAAAAGTTGGAATCATCATGGGGTCAAGGTCCGACTGGGAAACCATGGTACACACGGAAGAATTACTGAGCCAACTGAATATTCCGTACGAGGTCCGTGTGGTTTCCGCCCACCGTACGCCGGATCAGTTATTCAGTTACGCGGTCACTGCCCGTGATCGTGGGCTGGAGGTCATCATTGCCGGGGCTGGCGGAGCTGCTCATCTTCCCGGGATGATCGCTTCCAAGACTACCCTTCCGGTACTGGGTGTACCGGTTCAGTCTCGGGCGCTGAACGGAATGGATTCACTACTGTCGATTGTCCAGATGCCGGCCGGTGTTCCGGTAGGAACACTCGCAATCGGTAAGGCGGGCGCGAGTAATGCGGCCCTGTTGGCGGCTTCCATTCTGGCGAACAAGTATCCGGAATACGAAAAGTCGCTGGCGCAGTTCCGTCAGCAACAGACAGAGGCTGTCGAAGTCAATCCAGATCCAAGGGCGCAGTCATGATCGTTGGCATCGTTGGAGGTGGCCAGCTGGCCCGCATGATGCTGCTGGAGAGTTATTCTCTGGGTCTTCGTTTTGTCACACTCGACCCTTCTGCCGACGCTTGCGCCGGCCATGTTGGCGAATTGATCCAGGCGCCCTACGATGACGAGAAGGCATTGCGGCAGCTAGCCGGAAAGGTCGACGTTGTTACCTTCGAATTTGAGAATGTGCCGGATACCAGCATCCATGTATTGTCCGAGCAGCTTCCAGTTTATCCTCCGCCCGAGGCGTTGGGGTTTTCCCAGGATCGGATGACGGAAAAGAACCTGTTCACAGAGCTTGGAATCCCAACGCCGAGTTACCTGCCGGTTGATAGCCTGCCGGAATTGGAAGGCGCAGCCCTCGAACTGGGAATGCCGTTGATCCTCAAGACCCGCAGGCTGGGGTATGATGGCAAGGGTCAGTACCGGATCAATGCGCGGCAGGATATCCTGCCTGCATGGGAAGCCTTGGGCGGCGTACCTCTGATCGCCGAACAGTACATCTCTTTCGATCGCGAGATATCCATCATCGCTGTACGGGGGCAGTCCGGAGAAACCCGCTATTACCCGGTTCCTGAAAATACTCACCGGAATGGCATTCTGCATCTGTCGGTATGCCGGCCGGGAGACCCGAGACAGGCCGATGCCGAAAGCTACATCGATCGGCTGCTGGATCGCCTGGATTATGTCGGGGTGCTGACTCTGGAACTGTTCGAGCATGAAGGCAGGCTTCTTGCCAATGAAATTGCGCCGCGGGTCCATAACTCGGGACACTGGACCATCGAGGGGAGCGAAACTAGCCAGTTCGAGAATCATATCCGTGCGATCACCGGATTGCCGCTGGGGTCCACGGCTGCCAAAGGCTGTTCGGTGATGGTCAATTTCATCGGTAACCTGCCGGACAGGGCGGAAGCACTGGCATCGTTCGAAACGCTTGGTTTTCACGCCTACGGCAAGGAACCTCGTCTCGGCAGAAAAGTCGGCCATGGCACCATCAATACGGTGGACGCAGAGAGCCTTGAAGCAATGATTCCTGAGCTGAGCCGGATGGCCTTGTCCGCTTCCGAAGCAATGACGCGGTCACCGCTTGCGGCCACTGCGCGCAAATAAACCCGGCTGATCGTTCCTCGGAAATTTCGAGGTCCAGCGAATCTGGGTCCAGTGTAATCAGCTCTGGCATTGCCATTGATTGGCGTTTGCCTGAAGCCGTGTGTCTGGTGTATTTGTCCTGCTACGGTGTCGACAGGCAGTGCTAACTGGTTGACCCCCGAAGGAGGGCAGATGAAGGGCTCTCCGTTGTGATCGCGATGTTGTTTTTGCTTCCTAAGCAGCCTGCCGTTTATACCAAGGGGTAAGGCGATTTGAGAATTTGGAGAAGGCTTCCCGGGGATTTCTCGAGATACAGGTTTTCTGAGCCGGATTGGTCGATCTGCAGCACAGTCAGCAGTCGAATGTCTCCGCTTCTAAGGACTTCAGCTTTAATGACCTGTCCGACACTCTGTTCGTGTCCTTGCTTCATGATGTTTTCACTGGGCTCCGGCAATCTGTCGCTGGCACAGCCTGCCAGGTACATTCTCCGTTTCAGTTTTCCGAGGTAATGGGTACGTGCGACGATTTCCTGACCGGTATAACAGCCTTTCTTGAAGCTGATCCCTCCCAGCAGATCCAGGTTGAACATCTGGGGAACGAAGGTTCCGCTGGTTTTAGCGTCTAGGGTGGGGATGCCGTTGAGAATGCACAGAAGGTCCCAGCGGGACGGCGGTGTTTCACTGGCATTGCCATGCTCAACGAGTTGAGCCCATTGCCGTTGCGCCGCTTCCGACGTTCCAAGGAAGATCCACTGGCCCAGCCCGAAGCCGATCCACTGGTTGCTGTTTTCGTTGATCACTGGGTAGCGCGCCTTGTCGGAATCGGCCTCGATCGGGGGCAGGTGTTCGGGCAAGGCATCGCCAGAGAGCCCGAAAAAACCGAGAGTGTTGGTGACATCTTCGATCTTGACCCTGGATCGCAGGACGTACATCCGAAGCCGTTTTTCTACCGGGGGTGCCAGAGTCTTCGGCAGGACCAGGTAGAAAGCTCCGTTACGGATGAACATGAGGAAATTTGTCAGCGCCCGGCCTTTGGGGTTGCAGATGGCTCCGGGGATCGCGCGGTCAGCCGTTAGGGATTTGATATCACAGGTTGTCTGGCCCTGTAGGAAGTTGGTTGAATCCTCGCCGCTTACCGAGAGTATCGAATATCGGGACAGGGGGGATAAGGTGGTTTCCGAGGCATTCGAAGTGACGTCAACAGTGGTTTCTGCAGACCCTTCGAAATCACGGGTTTCGACAAATGCCTGCCACGTCGGAATCATGTTTCCAGTAGAGTTACAATTTTTCAAATGAGCGGAACTTGGTATAGAATGCGCAGTTCCGAATCTTAGCAGGTGGAACTGACGATGTCTCCCGAATCAGAAGCGACGCAGGTAACGACACAGAAGGTTAAACCGCCACTTGTCCGAAAATTGGGTCGGGCCAGGAAAGAAGAAGTGGGTGGCCGTTCGGGACCCGAACCGACACGTTATGGGGATTGGGAAAAGCA
>JANXGZ010000324.1 GCA_024958995.1 Methylococcales bacterium
CCTGAAGATCCATCAGCCGCAACAAGTTGGTTATCGTGGTTCGTGATTTCCCGACTGAATCCGCTACCTGTTGGTGAGTCATCTTGAATTCCTTCAGCAGCCGGTTGAGGGCCTCCGCCTCTTCCAGGGGATTCAGATCCTCGCGCTGAATATTCTCGATCAACCCCAGCGCCATTGCCGCCTGGTCGGAAATATCTCGAATTAAAACCGGTACTTCATGGATTCCAGCCAGCTGCGCAGCCCGCCACCGCCGTTCGCCGGCAACGATCTCGTATTTTTCACCGCCCAGGGTACGAACCAGGATCGGCTGAATGATCCCCTGAGCATTAATCGAATCCGCCAGCTCCTGCAAGCGTTCCTGATCCATATGCCGCCGCGGCTGGTAGCGCCCGCGCCGAAGCTGGTCAACAGTCAAGGTCTTTTCTGACTTTTCGCGGGCTACGGATGAAACATCGCCGATCAGGGCGTTCAGCCCCCGGCCAAGCCCTCTTTTCTTTACCGGCATTCCGGCGCTCTGCTCAATTGGTTCACGAATAGTCCTTGTCTTTTCTGATCATCTCGCCGGCAAGTGCCATGTAAGCCAGAGCTCCGCGGGACTTGGGGTCGTAATGGTAGGCCGGCAGTCCATGGCTGGGTGCTTCGGCGAGTCTTACGTTTCGCGGAATAACCGTCCGGAAGACCTTGTCCTTGAAATAGTCGATCAACTGAGCGGAAACATCCTGGGTCAACCGGCTTCTCGGATCGTACATGGTCCGCAACAGGCCTTCTATACGAAGTCCGGGATTTAGACCGCTGCGGAGGTTCTTTATTGTGTCTACAAGGGCTGTCAACCCCTCCAGAGCATAATACTCGCACTGCATTGGAATCAGGACCCCATCCGCCGCAACCAGCGCGTTTACTGTCAGCATGTTCAACGACGGCGGGCAATCAATCACGACATAATCGTATTGTTCGCGGCAGCTGGCCAACCCATCCAACAGGCGGCGTTCCTTCTTGTCGACCCGGGGCAGCTCCACTTCTGCGGCCGTCAGATCCGAATTTCCCGGCAGCAGGTCCATTCCGATGTTGTTCCGGCGAATCACAACCTCGGCTGCGGTGGCCTCTCCAAGCAGCAAATCACAGGTGGATCGCTCGAGTTCGTTTTTGTTCACGCCGCAGGCCATGGTCGAATTACCCTGCGGGTCAATGTCGACCAGCAGGACCCGTTTTTCAGCCAATGCAAAACTGGCAGCCAGGTTCACGCTGGTGGTTGTCTTGCCAACGCCACCCTTCTGATTGGCGACTGCTATTATTTTTGCCATGCTTTCACCGACCCGATCCCTGTTCCTGTTCCTGTATATCGGGTGTCATCATCAAAATATGCCGCCCCCCCGCTATCCCGGGAACGTCTACAGGTATGATCCGGGACCTGAATCCCGCGTATTGCTCGTCTGCTTCCGCGATACGGCCTCTCATCGCCAGAATCCGGCCGCCCGGCTTGAGCAAGTGGGCTGCGCTCGAAAGAATACGCTCTACGGAAGAATAAGCTCGGGTCACTATCGTATCGAATAATTCCACGTTTTCAAATTGCTCAACTCTTTGATGAATGACGTCCACGTTCTTCAGCCCCATCTCAAGCTTGGCCTGGCGAATGAAGCGCGTCTTCTTCGCACTACTGTCGATCAACACGAACTCCCGTTGCAGATGGGCCATGGAAAGAGGAATACCGGGAAGGCCTGGACCGGTACCGACATCCAGCACCCTTTGCCCCGAAAGCAGGGTGGAAACCGAAAGGCTGTCCAGAAGATGGTGCGTGATCATCGCTTCCGGATCGCGAATCGCGGTTAAGTTATAGACCTTGTTCCACTTCGACAACAAGGCGAGAAAAGCCAACAGCCGGCTTGAAAGCCCAGCATTCTCTGCAATTCCCAGCTCGCTGAGGCCGCGCTGAAGCAATACAGAATGATCTCCTGTCATCCGAGTTCCCACCCAATCAGAAGACGATAGGACAGGATGAACTCCTCTTCGATAGGGGCTGTCGCATTGATCCCAGAGGAATCGATTCCTGGGCCTGGATCATTGGCGACAATGTATGTGCTCCAAGCGAGAATGGCTAGGTCTTGTGAATGTGGGCACACTCGCCGCCCCTTAGCGGCTACCGCTCTGACGTTTCAGATGAACCAGAAGCAAGGAAATCGCCGCCGGCGTAACACCCGAGATTCTCGCCGCCTGGCCCAGGGTTTCCGGAGTTCCCACGTTCAGCTTTTCCCGGGCCTCGCAGGACAGACCAACGACGTTCGCATAATCCATGTTGTCTGGAATCTTCAGGTTCTCGAAACGAAGGTTGCGGCTGATTTCGATTTCCTGGCGCTCGATGTAACCAGCATACTTGGCCTGTATCTCGACCTGTTCTGCAACCTTGTCATCCATGACATCGGCAGAAGACACGCACTGACCCAGCAAATGGCCGATGTTGATTTGCGGCCGCCGCAGAAGATCCATAAGGCTTGAATCACGGGCAAGAGGTGCTTCGAGAATCGATTCAAGCCCCCTGGCTTCCGGACTGGCCACCCTAACCCGCGTGTTTTCTAAATCGCTCTGCAAACCACTGATGGCCGTTTTCTTCTGTTCCAATATCCGTAGCCGTTCGTCGCCGACCAGCCCGAGCGAATGACCAACCGGCGTCAGACGAAGGTCCGCATTGTCTTCTCGCAACAGGAGCCGGTACTCGGCTCGGCTGGTAAACATGCGGTAGGGTTCCTGCGTCCCGAGTGTTACCAGATCATCAATCATGACCCCGATATAGGCTTCATCCCTGCGCGGGCACCAAGGCTCCTGCCCGCTCGCCCGCCTAGCTGCATTGAGCCCGGCAACCAGTCCCTGCGCAGCGGCTTCTTCGTAACCCGTGGTCCCATTGATCTGGCCCGCAAAATACAGGCCCTTCATGTGCCGGGTTTCCAGAGAGGTGTAAAGCCCCCTGGGATCAAAGAAATCATATTCGATCGCGTAGCCGGGGCGGGTAATGTGGGCCTTTTCAAAGCCCCGGATCGACCGTACAAAGTCGCACTGAACATCAAAGGGAAGGCTGGTCGATATGCCGTTGGGATAAATTTCGTACGTATTCAGCCCCTCGGGTTCGACAAAGATCTGATGCGAATTTCTCTCCCCAAAGCGAACCACCTTGTCCTCGATCGATGGGCAGTACCTCGGTCCCTTACCCTCGATTGCTCCGGAAAACATGGGCGATCGATCGAGCCCGGAGCGGATGATGTCATGAGTTGCCGATGAGGTTCTAGTGATATGACAAGGAACCTGCCTGGGGTGCTCTGCGACGTTGCCAATGAACGAAAAGACCGGTAGCGGTTCATCACCCGGCTGTTTCTCCATCACATCGAAATTGACCGTTCGCCCGTCTATCCGCGGTGGTGTACCGGTCTTCAGCCGGTCGACACGAAAAGCGAGTTCCTTTAACCGGGAAGCCAGTGCAGCCGAGGAAGAATCACCCGCCCGGCCGCCAGAATAGTTCGATTCTCCGATATGAATTCTGCCTGCCAGGAATGTACCGACGGTAAGAACCACCGAAGCAGCCGAAAAACGAAGGCCCATCTCGGTAACCACGCCACGCACTGCACCATTCTCCACTACGAGATCTGAAACGCATTGCTGAAACAGGCTTAACCCAGGCTGGTTTTCAAGGATCTGGCGAATCGCATTCTTGTATAGGACACGGTCAGCCTGGGCTCTCGTCGCACGCACCGCATAACCCTTGCTAGCATTCAGCACTCGAAACTGGATTCCGGCCAAATCCGCCGCTCGCCCCATGGCCCCGCCCAATGCATCGATTTCCTTGACCAAGTGGCCCTTACCGATTCCGCCGATCGCTGGATTACAGCTCATCTGGCCCAGGGTATCGACATTCTGGGTCAGTAGCAGCGTCCGCGCACCAGTGCGCTCGGCCGCCAGGGCGGCTTCCGTCCCGGCGTGGCCCCCACCGACTACAATGACGTCAAAGGTCTCGGAAAAATACACTGAAAAATACCTGGAAAAATCTGAATTTTAGTCGATTAGTCCTGCGTGTGCACCCATCATCCCTCTGGCTGAAACACCCGATCAAGACAATAACTGTGGAGTTGGTAGTAAATCGCAACGGTCCGGCTTCTGAAGGCCTCCGGGGCAATGGCACGACAGCCAAAAACGAGTCGCGCACTGTATAGTCAGGCGGGATTCTGGCTGTCGATAAAGAAACATTCGACATCGAAGTCTCTCTGGATGCATCTCATGAGGGCCTGGACTCCAAATCGCTCGGTGGCATGATGCCCTCCGGCAAACATGTGAACGCCGGCTTCCCGGCTTTCATGCCAGTCATGTTCACTCATCTCACCGCTAACATAAGCATCAAGGCCATCATCGGCTGCAAGGCGCCATTCACTGTTGGCTCCCCCGGTGATGATACCGACAGTCTCAATCATTGCCACTGGGTCCGGGGTGGCCATCATTACCGGATGGTGGAGAACCTGTTCGAGCTTCTCCTTCAGCTCGAGAGCCGTAATCGGCGTCGACAGCCGCCCTCTGATCCCTGTTGGACAACCCTTGTAGCGTCCAAAAGGATCCCGGTTTCCCAAATTGATCAAGTCGCCCAGGCACGCCGCGTTACCTATGTCGGGGTGTGCATCAAGGGGTAAATGGTAACCGAAAAGGCTGATCTCGTTCCGGACCAGAGGAAAAACCCTTTTTCCAAAGGGTCCCGTGAGGCTTTGGACTCCATGGAATTTCCAGAACAGCCCATGGTGAACAACCAG
>JANXGZ010000272.1 GCA_024958995.1 Methylococcales bacterium
ACTGGATTTCTTCAGCACTTGTTCCGGAATCTTTCAGTTGTTTTAGGACTTGTGGCAGACTGTTCTGTACGAAGTCGGGCCCCAGCTGGGTTTCGATTGCCCGGCGCCGGCGCATTCCTGAATTTTCCTCTGCCAAATTCAGCAACTGGAACCAGATTCCCTGTGCCTGGAGGGAACGCATTAGCAGGAGGTGCTTGCCGACCGGAACCGTGGCTTCGCCCTGCAGCACCGGTTCGATTTCCGGCTGTCGCACTCGAATCACATCCAGCAGCAGATTGAAAAGCAACTCGATCGTCCGGGTCGTTACCTTGGAAACGGACGCGGAGATGGATTCTTCTGTTAGCTCGTTGGTGGTTGTTTGGTTCATGAATTCCTGATCGCTACAAACCGGCTTGTGGTCTGGGTCAACAATGGCACGGCCCCGGCTTTTGCTGCTGACGCATTTGGAAAGACCCAGAGGCTTCGAGGGTAGTCGTCAAGCGCGACGATGGGTGCGAAGCCAGACTGGCGAACCTGGAATGGGCCTGTGATCTGTGACCGGATGGCAAATTTTGCGCTGGATCTGTTCAAGAAAAGAGTTGGCCCAATTGATGATAAGGGGATGACAAGGGTCTGATTCGATATTTACCAGATATTCTAAGTCACTGTACCCAGCAGGCAAAATCGATTCTATCTTAAAGCGCGGCAGTTTGTTCATAGGCTGGTCTTAGGTTTCGCAAACGCAGCCTTGTGCCACCGCCCGACCGGCTGCTGCAATGGGAGCCCAACGGCTTTATTCGATCAATCAGGGCGTTGCGAATTCGCTCTGGTACCGGTTTGTTAGCGTGTTGTGGGTTAGCATGATCTTCATTGGGCTTTTCGGGATCCCCAACCCAAGTCTCCACGTCGTATTGGCCGTTCTAGTTACCGGCGAAGCCAGTTGCGGAAGCCACCAGAAGAGGGTTGTCGTGGGGGGAATGACCCGGGTGCCTGGTTCAGATGGAGCTGATCGCCTTGTTGATGAGGGCTCCCATCATACTGCAGATTCGGGTGACCATTGAAAGATGACGAATGGGGGCAGGATCTTCCGGGACCCAACTGTGACTGACCGATCCTTGAATGAAGTGATCCAGTATTCACAAGGGGTTCATGCTGGCCCTCCAGTAAAACGCCAATCTGTCGGTTGGTCAGTCCAACAGTTTCAGCCCCGGGGGTAGCGCTTCACCAAATATACGCTTGGCATCGGATTCTTCTAGTTCAGTTACCTCTTCGATTAGGCGTGCCCACGACTTAGGTGCCCTGTTTTCCTGAAGCATTGAAAGAATCTTGTCGCGGTCGGCTGGGTCAAGATCGCGCTCCCGATCACCGCTGAGCCGGCCAAGGATGGTGGCAGCGAAGCCGATATGGGGCGATTTCTTCCAGTCCTGTCCGAGGAGAAAATCCAGCCATTTGGCGGCCGTTTCTGGTGGGACTACATTGTGAATGCTGCCGTGAAAAGGGACCCGGGCAGCGATCCGACCCAGTGCCCACCAGGTTTGTTCGGGTTCACTCGGTTTTTGCAGGCGCTTGATCAGCCATTGGCCGATCTGGATTTTCCGGTCAACGGGTAGGCGCTCCAGAACTCCTGATAAGCGTACGATGCCTTCATAACCGCGTTTCTTGATTTCCTTCACAGTTTTGCCCTGGCGGGCCGTAGCCGGATTCAGGTACCTGGCAATGTCATCGTAGATCCGGGTCTGCCGGGCGTCGTCGAGCCCTCCGGCCACCCGTCGCCAGAGAATCCACCACTCGGTCCAGTTCTGTGTTTCGTTAACGAATTGTGGGTTCTGGGCGTAGATCCTCCAGACCTGATCGACACGCCAGTCGTCCAGAGTTGCGCCGAAACCTGGACGCAGGCAGAAACCGATCAGGCTGAGCCAGACCCGTTCGTGGTTAGCCGAACGCCGGCGGTTTTTCGCCGATTCCAGAAAGATTCCGAACAATTCGCGAATCAATGCCGTATCCCATTCGTTCCTATTTCCCAGTAATTTTTCCAGGTCACCCCGCAGTCCCTTCACGGATTTTGCGTTCTTTTGTTCCGATTTATTGCCGAAAAATTCGAGAATCCGGTTTCGGGCGACATTGAAATTGGCTGGCAGGGCCGAATCGGTAGCAGCTGATCCATCCCTGCCTCGCAGTTGGAATTGGACGTCCCAGCGTTGATCCGTGTTATTTTCCTTTGCCACGCATTGTAGTTGCAGGGTGCCGAGTTCCGTGAGTGATACGGCCAGTTCGACGGTTTGTTCCTGCCGATCGCCGGCCTGGCTGTCGAGTGTAACTACCAGCGGCGGCAGGGAAATGAATCTTTCATCATCGGTGTCGACAATTTCTCCCGCCGCGACCGCGATTTCGCCGGTCGACGAGAGTAAGTGGAAACGCACTGGCTCACCCAGCCGTAACAGGAAGGTCCGGTCGGTCAACCGGATTTCCTGCCCTTCCTCGGTTCCTTTCGGCAGAATACAGACCCCTTGTTGCGGGCTACCTTTCCGGTGGTGTACCTGCAGGAAGTAATGCCGTGCCGAGCCGCCGCCAATCCGGATATGTCCACCGCGCCGGGCGATGCCGTAGGCGACCCCGCCATAGGCGACCGCGAGCTCGGGGTTGGTGTTTTCCAGTTGTCGGGGTTTTCTTTCTGTCCAGGATGCAAGGAGCTGCATGACGCGTTCAGCGATCCGCAAGCTTCGAAACATCCCCCCGTTGAAAAGGATGGCGTCAGGAACAATATCTTTGTTGTTTCCGCCCAGCGCTTCGCGAGACACGTTTTCGTGATTGCGAAGGAATGCCGCGATGTGCCTAGAAATAGCCGGGTCAGCCACATAGGGTAGACCGAATTCGACAACCCCGCTGCGTTTGCGGTCAGGGATTTCGTCCAGTTTGCTAAGGGGGAAGAATCCGTCGAGGACGGTGTTTTCAACTTCGTCTCGGCTCAGTTCGACCGACTTGGCTCCGCCAATCAATCTGGATCCTGAGCCCAGAAGGGTGATCTTGCCACCTTCCGCCGCATTCGGTCCAAGAAGTTTTTCCTTGACCGAGCGGCATTGTTCGATGAGTTGGTAGAGGTTGGCCGTAGAAAGCGGTCTGCTACCGTTAGTCAGCCGCTTTTCCGCCAGGTGAGCCAGTGTCAGGTCGATATTATCGCCACCCAGCATCAGGTGATCGCCAACCCCCACCCGGTCAAGAATCGGTTCATCATTTTCCAGTCGGACCCGGATCAGGGTGAAATCGCAGGTTCCTCCGCCGATGTCACAGATCATCACCAACCGGATGTTTTTGACTGCGTCCTTTAGTTGATTGCGGTGGTTCCAGAGCCAGTCGTAGAACACTGCTTGCGGTTCTTCCAGTAGACGTGCCTCTTTGAGTCCAGCCTGCCGTGCTGCTTCTAGGGTCAGGGTCCTGGCCATTTCATCAAACGAAGCCGGTATCGTGATGACGATATCCTGTTTTTCCAGCGGATATTCCGGGAACTTCCGGTTCCAGGTTGCCCTTGCGTGCGCGAGGTAGCTGGCACTGGCGCTGACCGGAGAAACCTTGATGACATCGGTGGCCGCCCCCCACGGAAGGATGGGAGCGTTACGGTCAACGGAAGCATGAGACAGCCAGCTTTTGGCACTGTTGATCGTTCGTCCCAGGCTTTTTGCACCCAGGTTCCTGGCCAGTTCTCCGATCACTGTTTTCCCGGCCGGGTCGTCAAAGCCTTCGCTGTGCCAGGGCAGTCCGATGTCGTCATCCGAGAGCTCGCCCTCGGCGGGGTGGTAACGTGTCGAAGGCAACAGCGATCGGGCAGCTATTTCGCCAGGTGCAACAAGTTGCTCAATTTCGAAAATCTGGATACGAGGGTTCTTGTCTTGCCCGGTATCAGAATAGGCAACGACGGTATGCGTGGTGCCCAGGTCGATCCCGACGATGAAACGAGACGGATTTTTACGAGAACTCATGGTCTGCGGAATTCGATGCTCTGGCTCTGAATCAATGGTTCTACGCCTGGATGGGATCGACGTGAGGGAACCTGCGCTTTCGGGGGAAGCCCTAGACAGGCCTTCCCCCGAAATACTCGGTTATGAGTTTTTGAACGACCAGAAACGCTTGCTGGAGGATTGTTCCTGTTGTTCGGTTGTAGGCTCTTGCTGGGGTTCTTGGGGGTCCTGTTCCTGGTCAAGCTTGTCGTTCGCTATTGCAGCGGTTTCTGCTTCCTTGCGGGGCGACGGGGTGGGTGCCGGTGTAGGTTGCTGCAGTGTGGGTGGGGCTACAGTCCCGGTAGATGATGGTCGGGATGTTTCCTCCCCGGCGCGAACATCGAATTCGATCTTCCAGCGTTCGCCGCCCTCTTTTGCGACAGCTTCAAGCTTAAGCGTACCAACCTCGGTGATAGCTGCACAGAGCTGAACCGGAACCACTTCACCGACTTCATGGCCCTCAAGCGGCAGGATTACCTCAATTTCATCGAGTTCCTCGATGTCTTGCGGGGCCCAGTGGTCTAGCCGGGTACCGACCCCGTCTTCCCGACGAACTGAGGATCCGAAGAATCGGAATCGGACCGGTTCCCCGACGACCACACCGAACTCGTAAGGTGGTAATTCTGTTTCGGTTCCTTCCTCCATGCCAAAGGGTGCGATACAGAGCGCCTGAAGTGGAGGCGGCATGCCGGGAACTGCGGGCATCGCACTTTCGACCCCGACGTAGTAGGCAGCTGGTGTACCACCGCGAATCCTGACTCCACTGCCTTTTCGAACGTAGCCGTAATAGGCGGCCCCGCGGGCAACCGACAGGTCCAGGTCGGCTCCTTCCAGCAGGCGGGCAGGCTTTGCCTGTTCCGATTCGAGCCAGCTGTTGAGAATATTCATGAGCCGGTCGGTCAGGGCCTCCGCCTTCAGAACCCCTCCGTTCAGCAGTACCGCCGTCGGATGCAGGAATGTCGCATGATCGGATTTTTGGTAGCCGGCAATGTCGTCTGTTGCGGAGAGCTGTCGGGTTAGGAAGAAACCGAGGTGCCTTGTGATGGCGGGGTCCTGTGCGTAGGGCAGGCCGATCGTAGTCAAGCCGGTTCGGGCCTGGGAAAAGGGACGGTCAGCCGAGCTGACCTGCGGCAGGAAACCTTCCACCAGTACCTGGTCGATTTCGTCGCGGATCAGTTCCGTTCGGATGCTGCTACCGACCAGGGAAGAGCCCCGGCTGGGTACGACCAGCGGAATTTCATTGAGGGACGGGTCGAGGAAAAGGGCCTCCTTGGCGTCCCGGCAGCCATGGGTTAGGGCCTGAATCTGCCAGGGTTCCAGTACCTTTCCTTCAGCCTCCAGTTTGGCCTTGACCGTGTAGGCCAGGGCGAGGTCCATATTGTCGCCTCCTAGTAGGATATGGTCACCTACCGCGACTCGATTGAGTTCCAAGCTTCCGTTTTCTTGAGTGACAGCGATCAGGGAGAGATCGGTCGTTCCTCCGCCGACATCAATAACCAGGATGATGTCGCCGACTTCAACCTGGTCGCGCCAGGTCCCCCTGCTCTGCTGAATCCAGCTGTAAAGTGCAGACTGGGGTTCTTCCAATAGGATTGCGTGTCCAATGCCAACGGTTCTAGCCGCTTCTGCGGTCAGTTCCCGGGCAGCCGGGTCGAATGAGGCCGGTACCGTGATCGCAATCTCCTGCTCTTCAAGTGGATTTTGCGGGTGAGCATGATCCCATGCCTGTTTCATGTGCTCCAGGTAATGGGTCGATGCTTGCAGAGGAGAGATGCGCTCGACTTCCTCCGGGGCTTCTACCGGAAGGATGGCAGATCGGCAATCCACGCCCGAGTGGCATAACCAGCTCTTGGCACTGGAAACCAGTCGGATCGGCGTCTTGCTACCCAGTCGACGGGCCAGCTCGCCGACTGTCGCATCGGGCTTATCGGTCCAGGGCAGGACCAGGTCGCTGGAGGCAAGCTCGTCGTCGTGAGCCTGATAGATGAACGAGGGTAGCTGGCTTCTGGTGTCGACAATGCCGGGCGAGGTCAACTGGGGGATAGCCATGACTTCCTGGATTATCGATTCGTCATCGCTGTCATCGAGGTCAACCGCAGACAGAACGCAGTGCGTTGTTCCCAGATCGATCCCTACCGAGTAGCGCGGCTCCCCGGTTCGGGCGGAGTCGTTCACAGTTCCACCTCGGCAGATGCGACTACGCTCACGTTATGGTTCTTTGAAAGTTTCGGCAGTCGGGTGTCGGTAATTTTCCAGCCACGATGAATTAGGGTTCCCTTGAATGGCGGTTTACCGACGATATTGCCGCTCAAGCGAATGCTTGAGGGATCAAAGCCTGCCTGAATGGTGACCCGACTGTTCTCGCGTTGCTTGTGTACCGGCGCCATTTCAAAATGGTTGTGGAGTACCTTGTGACATCCTTCGTGCACGATCCGGGCGGCTGCACCGATATCCGCATCGGAGAAAGACTGGATGTCTTCCTCGATGAAATCGACGAAGCGGGCTTCTTGCTGCAAAAGTCCCAACAACTGTAGCGCGGCATCGGGTGTCGCTTCTCTCAGCGTAATGGTTTTCGCTGGCTCACGTCGGGCAGGTGTTGGTTCGGCGGGTTGTTCAGCGACTGGCTGGGGTACGACTGCAGCAGGTACCGCCGCACGATTGCTTTTTCGCAGTAGGCCGATAACACTCAGGCACAACAGGATAACCAGCAGAATCAGTTCGAATACGGCGAGGCTCGCAAACGCGATGTGAACGATATCCAGCGTTTCTGGCAGGGTGGTGAAGTCAAATTTCATAAGGGTGCCTCGGTAATGTTGTTGAATACCCGCTCCCCGGGGATTCTCCGGACCTGCCAATCGCTATTCGGTGATGGCACGTTCGATTCGTGAAGAGGAGCCGAGCTGTTTTTCCGGTTCATCCGCGAATTCGGGGAAATGGGGCTTTTCCATGTGGATTACAAGTTAGGATCCGTATGTTTTTAGTCCTCAGTTCGAGAGTTCACGGCTCTTGGCGTACATCATGTATTGAAGAACCTTTCTGGCGGCCTGGTGGCGTTTCCTGAGTAGATACCGGTCGGCACTTGGTGCTGGAACATTCGCGTTTGTTAACGCGGCCCGTATTTCCCTGAGTTCGGGTTCACATTTCTTCAGGATAATGTTTGCAGCATCCCTGGAGTCGTTTCCCGCCAGGCTAAACTCGGCGATTTCCCCTTCCAGGCACTGATGATAGATGATGCTTTGCTGCTTGATCTTCTCGATGGTCGGGTCCGACAGTTCCGACGGGGTCCACTGTGTTTGCGCACGGGCGGTTCCTGCCAGCATGGTCAGGAAAATGATTGCTGGTAAAAGAAAAATTCTGCTCATGAAAGATTCCTTAATAGGAGGTTGCAATTTTACGCGAAGTTGAACCAATTTAAAAAATATAGCCAGATCCTGGTTGTTTGCCACCAGTCTGGTCGATAGAATCGGCACTTAACTCAATCCTTCGAGGAAATCGTGACATGGGGTTTCGGCAGAAGCTGATCAGCGGCGAGAGGCTCATAGGAACGATGATTACACTACCTTCTCCAGAGATGGTGGAGGTCATGGTAGACGTCGGTTTCGACTGGCTCTTTATCGATTGCGAACACGCCGCTTTCGAATCAGCCGTTGCCCAATCCCTCTTGCAGGCGGCAGGTGATCGGTGCCCGTGCGTGATCAGGGTGCCTTGCAGCGATGATGTCTGGATCAAGAAAATGTTAGACATCGGAGCAGCCGGGGTGATCGTTCCTCAGATCAATTCGGTCGAACAGGCCAAAACGGCGATCGATTCGTGCAAGTATCCACCACTAGGAACTCGTGGAGTTGGGCTGGGGCGAGCGCATCGCTATGGTGCAGGGTTTTCCGAGTACGTTGAGAAGGCAAACAACGAGGTCGCGGTTATCCTGCAAGCTGAACATATCGATGCCGTCGATGCGATCGATGAAATTACGGACCTGCCCGGACTGGATGCGATCCTAATTGGTCCTTACGATCTTTCGGCCAGTCTTGGCAAGATCGGTCAGGTGGATGACCCGGAAGTGGTTTCGGCCATCGACAGGGTATACCAGTGCTGCCAGCGGAAAAACATCAGCTTGGGGTATTTCGGGGTGACCACAGAGGCTGTCAGGCCTTATATGGAGGCCGGTTATTCATTCATCACCGTTGGTGTTGATGTTCTTTTCGCCGGTGCTGCAGCCACCGAAACACTGTACGGTCTTGGCGGCGGAAAGGAATAGCGTAACCCCGTAGGGTCGCCGGAATTTAAGGGTGATTAATAGAGGCTGGGATGGCGTTTGGTTGTAATGCCGGGACCGAGAATGTATTCCTCTGGATTACTGACCCCAGCAAGGGTCCTATGCGGCGTAAGGATCCTCGCGCCTCGTAATACCTCAGTATCACCACCGATTGTTCCATTAGGAAGCTGAAGGGAGCGGCCTTCTTCAGGACATTCAACCCGAGGATGTTTCGGGTCTAGTCGGGTAAGGATCTTGATGCCTCGGATTACCTAATCTCCGCTAATATTCGGGCGAACGATTCGGTAAATCGGCATGGAGACCCTGAGTCCGTCTGTCATGGTGTGAGTTACGTTTTTGATCAAGCCACGCACCCACAATTTTCTCAGAATTCAGCGTGTTAATTACCCTGAACGGTCAATGTTTTGTTCGTTTTAAGGTAGAATGATTCGCCTTCCTTCCCTCCAGTTCCAACATGGCCTTATCGAAAACTAGCAAAAACCTGTTCTCATACCGCAAATACTGGGCAGAGTGCTTTGGCTCGGCTCCGCAATTGCCGATGACACGGGCGGAAATGGACAG
>JANXGZ010000322.1 GCA_024958995.1 Methylococcales bacterium
AAAGAAAAGAAGCCTCGCGACATCGGTCGTTCAAAAGAGATCCCGGAGTTTTATCCCGGCGATTGAATATTTAATTCTGATTTTGTGCTGGATAGGTCAACTGGGTAGGCCTGAAAGTAGACCCCCATCCTTGCCGGCCTTGCCTCGGGATGTCAGTCGTCGCCATGAAAGGCGGAATCTGATCGGTTGTTGATTTCCTGATGAACATGAAAACCCGCTCCAGATGGAGCGGTTTGATGGTACGTCGCTCTATTGTTCCAGATAGACTCCTTCACTTTCAGTCAGACTGAATCAGAACTGGATAAGGGCCGAATCAGCAATGATGAACTGATCTGATTTTGTGTTTCCAGTATCGTCTGTAGAGGGGCTACTGGCTGCTGAAGGGTTCGGAGTATTGCATGATGTAGTCGTTGGTGTGGATGAAACTGTCCGGTGCCGTCACGACCGCTTGCCCGATCAGGGTCCGATTCATCCACGCGCCGTGGCGGCGAAGCGGACCGCTCGTTCAAGGGTGGTTTTCGACGTGTAGAAATGCGGTGAGAAACGGATTCCGCCACCGCGTAGCGCACAAACGACCCCATTTTGACGAAGATGGTGGAACAGCGATTCGTTTTTGACGTTTCGGTGTTTGAACACCACGATTCCTGAAACGAGTTCGGGGTCAGTGGCCGTGATGAGTTGCAACTTAGGTTCGGACTGAATCAGGTCCTTGAGGCTTTGGGCGTTTTCAATGACGTGTGCTTCGACTGTTTCAAGCCCTATTTCCAGCAGAAGTGACAGACTGGAAGAAAGCGCATGAATACCCAGCATGTTTGTACTGCCGCATTCGAATCGGCGGGAATCTGCCGCGATTTTCCACGGCCGATTGGCGTAATCGTTCGGGTCTTCGATCATGTGCCAGCCGAACTGGGTTACGGTCAGTAGATCCCTTGCCCGGGGGCTTGTATAAAAAACACCGAGTCCCTCTGGACCTAACATCCATTTGTGTCCATCGGCCATTGCAAAGTCTGCGAAACAGGCCTGCACGTCAAATTCTAACGCTCCAATACTCTGGATTGCGTCCACACAAAAGAGGACATTCCTTTGACGACAAAACTGGCCAATCTTTTCGACATTGAGACGCAATCCGCTGGCAAACTGGATCGAACTGATGGTGAGAAGCCGGGTTCGTGAATCGACCTGTTCAAAAAGGGATTCTTCGGCAGAGTTCTGTTTGTTCAGGTCAGTTTGTCTCAGTTCGACGCCTTTTTGTTCAAGTGATTGCCACGGGATTCGGTTGGACGGAAATTCTTCACTGCTGGAAACAATATTGTCACCGCTTTCCCAGCCTAAACCCATAGCGACGAAAGATAAGGCTTCGGAAGTGTTTTTCACCAGGGCAATATCGCGGCAATCGGGGGCATTGATCAGCTTTTGCAACTGGCCGCGTAACTCGGTCTCTTTTCGGACCCAGTCGAGGTAATCACGGGCCCCGATCCGGCAGTTTTCTTCTGCGAAGCGTTTGATTTCCTGGGCGGTTCGATGTGGCCAGGGCGAAACGGCAGCGTGGTTCAGATAAAGAAGGCCGTCAAGCTGGGGAAATTCACGGGCAATGAGTTCTTTGGAAAGCATTGGTGTCTCGGCTACTGTGGATTCCGCTATATGATGGAAGAGCTTGCTTTTGAAAAAGACCCAGGTAGCGATCGATCAGTCCTGATGATCCAGGAGATTGGAAGCCAGGCTTTCCGAATTTCCTTGAGTCCACTGGCAATGCAAGGCGAAATATAGATTAAACTCTCGGGACAGGCCAGCGAATCATCAAAACGTCGGGTCCCGGGGTATTCGACAATTGCAATTACAGCGATCCGTGGTGGAAAATCAACTGCCCAAATCGGTCCGTGTCTTTCGAACATTGTTCAATCCGTGTAATCTCGGCATTGGGAACCGTGATCCGGAAAAGTTTTTCGAGCGGCATGTGAAGCAGGTGTGTAAGAACCATCCGGATTGTACCGCCATGGCAGACCAGGAGAATTCGTTTCCCGTGATGTTTCGAAAGCGTGTTTTGCCAGGCAGCCAAGATTCGAGTCTGGAATGCGACAAGAGATTCGCTGCCGCTCGGCGGATACTCAATCGGGTTACGGAAGAAATTTTCCAGGGCACCGGAATGGTGTTCACGGATTTCGTCAGCTGTCCGGCCTTCCCAGGACCCGTAGTCCAGTTCACGAAATTGGGCTTCGATTTCTAGCGGTAACTGCAGTCTTGTAGCGGTCTTCTGGGCGAATTCGAAACACCGAAGAAGCGGAGAGGTGATGACCAGATCCCAGTTGGAATAGGTGCCGATCGCGTCGTCCATTTGTTTCTGGCCCTTGGGGCTCAGGGGGTCATTCTGGTGTCCGCGGAAACGAATTCCACCCACCGGTTCACCGTGGCGGATCAGGTCTATCGTGGTGCGATCCTCGGGATGCATGGTTGCTGTTTATGGGTTACTTCCTTTTACCCGACAATGCCTGCCGACAAGCAAAGAACGGCCGATTGCAACATGCCTGTGTTCAGTCGATGATTTGTTGATCATCATTGACTACCGGCCGGTTTGCTATGGAGAAAAAGGTTGTTTCGATGGCCCGGGTTATTTATTGCTCGGTTTTTGATTCGCGGGTAGGTAGCCGGGCTTGAGCGTTCTTGACGGCCTGTAACACGCATTCCGGAGCGGTGCCTCCAAAGTGGTTCCGCGAAGAGACCGAGCCTTCCACAGTCAGGATATCGTAGACGTCATCGCCGATATTCGGGGATAACCGCTGGAATTCTTTCAAGGATAGTTCCGCGAGTTCCCGATCAGTGTCGATTGCCAGACGCACCGCTTTGCCAACGATCTCGTGTGCATCCCTGAACGGGGTATCTTTTCTGACGAGGTAATCGGCGAGGTCAGTTGCAGTCGAAAACCCGGTCTTTGCCGCTTGGTACATCGTTTTCGGATTGACCTTCATGTTTGCGAGCATTGCTCCGTAGGCCAATAGGCAGTTCTTCAGGGTTTCTACCGTATCGAATATCGGTTCCTTGTCTTCCTGGTTATCCTTATTATAGGCAAGGGTCTGGCTTTTCATCAGCGTAAGTAGACCCATCAGGTGACCGATAACCCGTCCCGATTTACCCCGAACCAGTTCGGGGACATCCGGATTTTTCTTTTGCGGCATGATCGACGAACCGGTACAGAAGGAGTCAGACAGTTCGATAAAACCGAACTGGGCGCTTGACCAGAGAACCAGTTCTTCCGAGAATCGAGATAGGTGAATCATGACTAGGCTGGCGGTCGCCGCGAATTCAATCAGGAAATCTCGGTCACTGACCGCGTCCAGAGAATTGGAACAAGGGTGGGAAAACCCGAGTTGTTCGGCGGTGTAGTTGCGGTCGATTGGGAAACTGGTTCCGGCCAATGCCGCTGATCCAAGGGGCATGGTATTGACGCGTTTCCGACAATCGCTGAACCGTTCCAGGTCCCGGGCCAGCATTTCAACCCAGGCCATCATGTGATGGCCAAAGGTAACAGGTTGAGCGACCTGGAGGTGCGTAAAGCCGGGCATGATTGTTTGGGCTTCTCTTTTTGCGATTTCCAGTAATACTCGCTGGACATGGACGATCTGGTCACATAGTCGGTCGATAGAATCGCGCAGGTACAAGCGAATATCGGTGGCCACTTGGTCATTGCGTGAGCGTCCGGTATGAAGTTTCTTGCCTGCATCGCCAATGCGCTCGGTGAGTCGAGCCTCGATGTTCATGTGAACATCTTCCAGTTCGGTGGACCATTCAAAATTTCCGGCCAGAATGTCCTTGCCGATTGCTTCGAGCCCGTCAACGATTGCAGAATTTTCTTGGCTTGTAAGGATTCCAGCTTGTTCAAGCATTCGCGCATGGGCGATCGATCCCTGGATGTCGTACTGGGCGAGGCGCTGATCGAAGTCAACAGACGCCGTGAAATCCTCTACAAACGCATCGGTCGCCTCGGTAAAGCGCCCGCCCCACAGTTTTTCCGGTTCGTCGTTTTCGCTCATTGCAAAGTCGATAGATCTGGCAGAAAAGAAGCTGGCATTATACACGGCCAGGATAAAATGCTGGTTTGCGCGCGCCTGTTTATTCGGGGGACAGACTACTTTCCGAGCCATGAAAAAGATGGAATGTGGCGGTCGGTGGATGGCAAACAACCGTTTCTTCGGAGAATCGGTGATTTTTGCTCTGGAGGCGGAGCATCATCGGAGCGACATGTCGTAATTTACGGGGGTGTATTGCACCGCAGGCAGCTTTTCCTTCACAGCGAAGGTAGAGAGTTCTGGTAAAATATACGGACCGGATCCGCGCAAGTGGAGACCGGTTGATGAATCTCGGCCGCCTACGGCTGATTTGGATGTATTAACTTCAAAATATGGAAGAAAACTGAATTTGGCCATCCGTCTGATCAGAATCGCTACCCGCAAAAGTCAGTTGGCCCTGTGGCAGGCCGAATTTGTTGCAGAGCAGTTGCGTAGACTGGACCCGGATGTTCGTGTCGAACTGGTCGGCATGGTCACCCGTGGGGACAAGATTCTGGATGCGCCGCTGGCAAAGGTCGGAGGAAAAGGCCTTTTTGTCAAGGAACTTGAGCAGGGAATCCTGCGCGGCGATGCTGACATCGCGGTCCATTCGATGAAGGACGTGCCTTCCGAGTTACCGGCCCGGCTGGGGATAGGAGCTATTCTGAAGAGAGAAGACCCACGAGATGCTCTGGTGTCAGATAAATTTTCTAGTTGCTCAGCGATCCCACCAGGTTCCGTGGTTGGAACATCCAGTCTACGTCGACAAATGCAATTTAAAGCTGTCCATCCCGACTGTCAGGTTAAAAGCCTGCGAGGTAATGTAAATACTCGCCTGGATAAGCTGGATGCGGGTGAATTCGATGCCATCCTGTTGGCCGCTGCAGGTCTCAAGCGACTCGGCTTCGAAAAGCGCATTCGGGAGGCGGTCAGCGTTACTGATATGCTGCCTGCGATCGGGCAGGGTGCGATCGGTATTGAAAGCCGTCGCGACGATGTCGAGATAAGAGACCTTCTGGCGGGATTGCACCATAGTGATACCGATCTATGCATTGGTGCCGAACGAGCGATGAATGCCCGCCTCAACGGGGGCTGTCAGGTGCCGATTGCCGGATATGCCCAGTTGAACGGCGATCGAATTTGGCTTCGAGGCCTGGTCGGTGAGCCGGATGGGAGTCGGATCGTCCGATTCGAAGCATACGGATCCTGTTCTGCTCCGGAAGAGCTTGGCCTACAGGTGGCGGAAGAATTGCTGTCTCGCGGGGCAGATCGGATTCTAGAGAAGTTCCTCTCGTAGGCAAACCGATATGGGTTCATCCAAGCCGTTGGCAGGCATCTCTGTCATGGTTACTCGACCAGTACACCAAGCCGCAGGGTTGTGCCATCTGATCGAAAAAGGTGGCGGTAGGGCATTGCGTTTTCCAACGCTGAAGATCGAACCTCCGAAAGACGTGGATCCTGTTTCGAAGGTACTGAGAAGCATGGATCAGGTCGACTGGCTTGTTTTTGTCAGCGTGAATGCAGTGTATTATGCACAAAAAGCATGTGACAATAGACTCAATATACCGCGACATGTGAAAGTCGCTGCTATTGGAACGGCAACTGAGCGAGCGCTGCGTGATTGCGGGATCAGGGGTGTGGTGGTTCCCGAGGGTCGCTACGACACCGAAGCTGTTCTCGGTTTGGCGGAAATGAGACATGTAGCGGGCCAGCGTTTCCTGATCGTGCGTGGTCAAGGTGGACGACCGTTACTAGGGGATACGCTGATTCAGCGAGGTGCGGAGGTTGGTTATGCAGAGGTGTACCGTCGTTGCTGCCCATCCGTGCATATCGCAAGTTACCTCGCACAGTGGCAAAGACATGGCGTTGACGCGGTGACAGCCTTCAGTGGAGAATCATTGAGGAATCTGGTGACCTTGCTTGGTAGGCAGGGGATGGAATGGGCGGCATGTGTCCCGTTGATTGTCATCAGTAAACGTGTTGCAGGACAAGCCAAGGCGAATGGGTTCAAGAAAGTCGTGCTTGCGGAAAATGCGTTGGATTCGTCATTGTTCGCGACATTGTGTAATTTATTCGATCGGGAAGGTCATGGAATTTTCGATGGTCGGCAACAATAGACTGGTTTGCCGGTAAAAATAACAGGCTGAATGGTCCGGGCTAGCGGAGCGTTCACGAAAACCTGAAAGTGTTTGATTGGGAGGAATACACAAGTGGGCGAAGAAAATACCGACATCGAAGCGTCCGGTGAATTCGATGCTGCGCCGGAGTTGAACGAAGAAGTTGCGAGTGATCAGAGCAATGAAGAAGTCACCAATGATCGGAGTAATTTTTACGCTATTTTGATCTTTCTTGCCGTCGTGATTCTTGCCGGCGCAGGGTACTTTTTCCTGCAGCAATTGCGCTCCCAACAGGAAGGTTTGGGTGGGGAGCTTGACAAGGATAGCCGCCAGATCACCCAATTGAACGATCAGCAGGCTACCCTCCTGAGTCAGTTGAGTACACTGCAAATGCAGATGGCGACAGTCCAAACCAGCGTAGCCAATCGGGAAAGCAAGTTCGAACGTGAACTGACCGAATTTGCTGAACATCACGGGAACACGCTGAAAGAGGTAAAAGAAGATCTCACGGGTTCGATTGACCGCATTCACGATTTGCTGAACAGAACTCGGGGTGACTGGATGGTCGCCGATGCGGAGTACATGCTCAACGTGGCCAATCAGCGGCTCAATCTGGTTGGGGATCTTAAGACGGCCTTGGGCGCCCTAAGAGCAGCAGACGCTCGCCTACGTGATAGTGGAAATCCTGGGGTTTTCAAGGTGCGTGAACAGATTGCACGTGAAATCTCCGCTCTGAAGGGGTTCAAGACGGTCGATATTGTTGGAATCTTTGCAAGGATTAAGGTTCTTGAGAAACAAGTTGCCGAAATCCAGGTGTTTTTGCCTCACTCCGGGAAGGTTTCGAGTGATGTTGGTTCTGAGGA
This sequence comes from Methylococcales bacterium, assembly GCA_024958995.1. Lineage (GTDB taxonomy): Bacteria > Pseudomonadota > Gammaproteobacteria > Methylococcales > UBA1147 > UBA1147. The sequence continues at coordinate 7,021 of JANXGZ010000322.1, forward strand.
AGCGAAACCCCAAGCTGAAGACTCCGGTTACGGAATTGGCGATATCGATAATTTATTGGGCTCGGCACTGGCTGATTTGAAGGGAATGGTGACTGTCAGACGCACGGACCGTGAGTTCGATGCAATCCTGCAGCCGGAACAGGTGCAGATGATTCGGGAAAAGCTCAGGCTCAAGCTCGAGATCATTCGAATAGCCTTAGTGGAGCATAACTCCGCGTTGTATTTGCAGAATATCCAAGCAGCGAAGGAGTGGCTGAAAGCCCACTTCCTGATGGAGCATAGCGCGACCAAGAAATTTTCCGCCGAACTGGACGAGTTGGCGTTGGTGGGTCTGGAAATTTCCTATCCCGACATCAGTGGTTCACTGAACTTGCTTCAAAACGTTGCTGCTTTGCGGGTGCGGGTGGATCGGTCATCGGCGAGCGGAAAGGCCAGTGGTAAAAGTCAGAATCAGAAAGGGAAACAGTAAGGAGTTCAGCGGTGAAATACCTCATCTATTTGCTTGCGACCCTTTTTATCGTGGTCGGTGCGGCTTTCTACCTTCGGGATCTGGTATTTACCAGTGAGGATCCCGGGCATGTCCTGATTGGCTACGGGAACTGGCAGATAGAAACATCGCTTTATTTTTCCCTTGCGGCACTGGTCGTTGCTTTTGTTGTGATCTACATAGTGGTGCGCCTGCTGCTGTCAACCATCTGGCTCCCCTCAACACTGAAGAAACGAGGTCTTGTTAAACGGACAACTCATTCCTTTGAAGGCTTAGTTTGGGGCCTGGTCGATGCGGCTGAAGGGAACTGGGCAAAGGCAGAGAAATCGCTGATTCGGAATGCCGCATCTAGCGGCATACCGCTGATGCATTACCTGACGGCTGCAAAGGCTGCCCAGGCACGCGGCGCATTTAGCAAGCGGGATGAATATCTGCAGCTGGCGAATGAAAGCACCCCGGGTTCCGAACTGGTGGTGGGTTTGACCGAAGCTGAATTACAACTCTCGAACAAACAGTTCGACAAGGCACTAGACAGCCTTAAGATACTGAAATCGATCGCGCCAAGCCATGCCTCGGTGCTGAGATTGTTGCACGAAACCTATCGGCAGATGGAGGATTGGCAGGCGATTCGTAAACTTTTGCCTGATCTGAAAAAAAATCGAGTCTTGATGGAGGCCCAGATCAAGCTGCTGGAAACTGAGTCCTGCAGTGAACTGCTGAAAGAAGCGGTAGGAACCGAAGATCTACAGGCATTGAAGACAGCCTGGGATGGAGTTCCTTCTTATATCAAGTCGGTGCCCGGTATGGGTGCTGTTTATTATGCTGGAATGATCCGCCTTGGCGGCGGACACGACATCGAGGACGAACTCAGAAAAAGCCTCGAAAAGAGCTGGGATGAAACCCTGGTCGTATTGTACGGCTGTATTCAATCGGGCAAACCAAAAAAGCAATTGAGTCGAGCGGAATCCTGGGTTTCCCAACACTCCGGTGATGCTATATTGATGAGGATGCTCGGGAAACTTTGTATCCGTCTCAAGTTGTTCGACAAGGCCAAGATGTATCTGCAATCGAGTATCGATATCGAACCCAGTGTTGATGCTTACCTTTGTTCCGGCGACCTTGCTTCGGAAAACGGTGAACCCTCACAGGCCTTGCAAAATTACCGCAAGGGACTCTTGCTGGCTTCGGACGAGGTGGTCAAGCGTATTGATTACATGCCTCCAGAGGCCATATTTCCAGATGCCGATGAAGGCAAGCAAGAGCAGGTCACAAATTAACGGTTGGCCAAGGCTGAACCAGCATCCCTCGATTCGGTTGTCATTGGACTGACGGCTGCTAAAAACAGATTATCCCCTTCCTGGAGTAGTTCCCGAAAGTACCGTCGTTGAGCCTTGGCGCTGAGCGGACTGGCGTGCCTTCCAAGCGTGCGGATTACTCTGTTGCCGTTACCCGGTCAAACTTTTCGTTAGAACGAAGGTGCAACACTCCTTCTGGTGTTTTGACTACAACGGGGAGCACAATCTCAAGTGCTCTGATTCAGAGGGCCAATATTGGGCCAGTCAAGTTGCCTGTGAAATTTCGGCGACTTTTCCCAGCACTTGCTGGACATGGCCCTTTACCTTTACTTTCCGCCATTCCCAAAGAAGGGTCCCATCGGGAGCGATCAGAAATGTACTCCGTTCAATGCCCATGGATTGGCGACCGTACATGTTTTTCATCTTGATCACGTCAAAAAGATTACATAGGACTTCATCCGCATCAGCCAGAAGATCGAAGGGAAAGCATTGTTTTTCACGAAAATTCTCATGCGTCCGTACGCTGTCTCGCGACACCCCGAAAATCAGGGTATTGAGATTTTCAAATTCGTTCATGTTATCTCTGAAATCACGGCCTTCCTGGGTGCACCCTGGCGTATGGTCTTTGGGATAAAAGTAAAACACTACGTATTTTCCCTCTAGATCTGATCGTTTTAGTGTTTTTTCACCGGTGCAGGTAATTTCAAAATCCGGTACTACGTTTCCGAGACTGGTCGTTGTCATTTTTTTCTCAAGTTGATTGATGAACAAAGTCGGGTGTTGTCAAAGGGGCGTGTTTCCGTACTCAGGCTTGACCATTCTAGCCGCTTTGGCGTTTATCTTGAATCGGCGGAATGCCGAATCCAGGGCGTAGAACGTGACTAAAGGGTTCGGTGCTGCGCGAAGAGAACTCATCACGGACAGGTTTGGGACTTTTCATGGCGACAAGGTGCGTCCTGAGATTAGCGCATAATCCTGTTGATTAGTCGGTGTTTTAATTTAATGGGAACTTTTATGTAGAACATGAAACTAATGAAGCGTTAAAATACACGGTTTTAATTCGTTTTCGGAATGCGTTGGTTCGCCGCAGTGAAGGATGTCTGGCCGCCTCGTACACCGGTAGAAGTGCAGCAAGGGCCTAGTCAACATGAAAAATGAAATGAAGCCGTGGGTTGTGGCGGCCATAATAATTCTGGTCGGTGTTGAAGCCTGGGTTTACCAGGGGTTGAATGGTGATGTGTGGATCAATGCTCCGGGTACTGAAGCATACGTCCCGGTCAAGAAAACTGATCCGAATGGCGACGGTGAGCCTGCCAAACTCTGTACGTCTGGATACGAGATTTGGCGCCAGCAGCATGAGATTGACGGTGTCAGTGTCAATGAATCCCCTCGCTGTGAACCCGACAATCCCTGGGCGGTGGCGGCCGTGGTCAAGGGAACCAACAACGTTTCAATGAAAACACTGATGCAGACCCGTCTGGCCAGTGATGCCGTCATCAAGAGTGACGACCTGGATGGCGACGGGGACCCGGACGTCATTCACATCAAGCTGGAAGTTTCGGAACTGAATGGCAGTTCGCCAGACGGCGATCGATTTCTGCCGACGTACGAGATTGCACCCGGCGTTCAACCTGGACTTTGGGTTTTTACACCGAAAACCCGGGGCATGGCGGCGATTAATCTTTTTTCTTATGAGGCAATCCGGGACCTCAGACCTCCCTCACCGGTGATTCGTGTCGAACAGGGCGATGTTGTAAAAATTACTCTGGAGAATACGCATTACCTGCCCCATACGATTCACCTTCACGGTGTTGATCATCCTTATATCAACGCCGAAGGCGAAGGCAACGACGGCGTTCCGGTAACGGACGAACAGCCAGTGCTTCCAGGTGGCCGAAAAACCTATTCACTGAAGCCGCGACAGACGGGCACGATGTTCTATCATTGCCATGTGCAGACAGCGAAGCACCTGATGATGGGGTTACAGGGAATGTTCGTGGTCGAGGAAAATCGACCGCATAACTGGTTGCAGACGCTAAATGTCGGGGCTGGCTACGTGCGTCATTCATCAGTGGCAGTAAAGGCTTCTTATGAGCACGAGTACGATTTGCATTACCAGAGTATCGACAACGATCTGAACTCGATCATTCAAAAGGCCAATGATCCTCGTCTGATTGCCCGTCGAATGAATCGCGAGTACGACATTAGCGACGCAACTTCGGATTATTTTCTGCTAAACGGCCGGTCATTTCCCTATACCCTGAGAGAGTCCATCATCGTCGTCGGGCCTGAGGAGAATGTGAAACTGAGGGTTGTGAATGGGCAGGAAAACGTTCTGTCGCTGCATACCCATGGACACAAGGCAACAATCACTCATCTCGATGGTATTGAACGACCCAGGGCTCAACAGGTGATTCGGGATGTATACGATCTGAGTAGTGCGCAAAGAATGGACCTTCGATTGTCTACCCAGAACGACGGTCTGCACAGCTACGGCCCCGGAGTCTGGCTGTTCCATAACCATGCCGAAAAGGGCATTACCACCAATGGACGCGGCCCCGGGGGAGACATCAGCATGGTTGTCTATCGTTCCTACCTGGAGAAGGACGGCATGCCGAAACTTCAGGGAGTCGGCGTGGATCGGTTCCTTGATCCGGAATACAACGCGGGAAACATTCCGGTCTGGGACGGTTCGGAAGCAACAAATCTACTCGGAGAAGCAGGATCAGTGGAACCAGATGCTTGGCGGGTGATCATTCTGGGGCTGGTTTTCGGGCTCATTGTGGGCTTACTGGGCCTGCTACGGAGTTCGGCTGCAGGTACGGGGAGGAAAATGAAGTGAGTCGTTTATTGATGGTATGCATGATCGGTTTGATTGCAGCGACCAGCACGATCAGTGCCCAGGAAATTGAAAGATCGCTGGTACTTCCCTACGAAGGGGAGAGCAAGGTCAAGGTTCGCCACAGCATGGACATGGATGGCATGATCATGAACGAGAACA
>JANXGZ010000023.1 GCA_024958995.1 Methylococcales bacterium
CAGGAGCATGACAGAAAAAACAACGCATTTCGGATACCGCCAGGTCGGTGCGACCGAAAAGGTCGGCATGGTCAGGGAAGTCTTCGACTCAGTGGCCGGCAAGTACGACCTCATGAACGACCTGATGTCTCTGGGCATACACCGGATCTGGAAACGAATCGCAATCACTCTGGCCAATGTCCGCCAGGGAGACAAGGTACTGGACCTGGCCGGCGGAACCGGAGACCTGACCGTTCTTTTCGACAAGAGAGTGCGTCCAACTGGCTCGGTGATTCTGGCCGACATTAACCGATCCATGCTGGAAGTCGGCAGAGATCGGCTGATCGACCGGGGACTGGTGTCAAATATTTCATACACCCAGGTCAATGCGGAAATACTGCCTTTCAAGGACAACAGTTTCGACTGCGTCTGCATCGCTTTCGGGCTGCGCAACGTGACTGACAAGGATGCCGCTCTTCGCTCGATGCATCGTGTACTGAAGCCCGGGGGCCGCTGCATCATTCTGGAGTTTTCTCACCCAAAGGCAGAACTGGTCAAAAAACTGTACGATGCCTATTCCTTCAGACTTCTCCCAACCATCGGCAAGATCTTTGCCGATGACGCGGACAGTTATCGCTACCTGGCAGAATCGATTCGCATGCATCCAGAACAGGATAAGCTCAAGGAAATGATGGAAAACGCCGGATTCGAACGCAGCGAGTATTTTAACCTGACCCAGGGAATCGTAGCGGTGCACCGCGGGTACAAGGTCTGACACCTCTCGAATTCTCTTCAGTATGTTAGTCCGCTCTGTCTTCCTGTCCACGCTGGAGGCCGCCATTGCCCGGTTCATTCAGCTGGATCAGGACGCACCACGCCTTTTACAACCGGTCAACGGAAAAGTAATCGCGATCCGGATCGAAGGTCCAGACTGGACGTTCTTCCTTTGTCCATGCGATGACCGTATCCAAATACTGGATCAGTACCATGGAACACCCGACACCACCCTGAGCGGTTCTCTGCTGGCCTTTGCCGAGATCGGCCTGAGTCAGAACCCGATCGGTGTTCTGTTCAGCGGCAAAGTCACGCTCGAAGGGGATATCGAAACCGGGAAAAGGTTCCAGCAACTGTTCGGAAAGCTGGACATCGACTGGGAGGAACACCTTTCGAAATTCACCGGAGATATTCTTGCCCACCAGATCGGCAACCTGGTGCGCACAACACGTAAATGGTCCAAGGAATCGAGACATTCCCTCACCCTTGATACCCGGGAATTCCTCCAGGAAGAAATCCGCCAGTTGCCAACCTCGCTGGAATGTGAACACCTGTACACGGACGTTGATTCGCTCCGTGCTGCAACCGACCGATTGGAGATGCGCGTGAGGCGCCTGGCTGACCGGCTGCGAAAAGACGACAACTAGGCCATCCGAATCATCTGGAAAGGAACACCTGAATAACCTGCCGCCCCATGTCTCCCAAACTGCTCATTCGACTTTTTAGTATCAACCGGGTTCTCACCACCCACGGCCTTGATGAACTGATTATCAAAACCCCGCTGTTTCGCGGCATGCGTTACCTAGCCTTCCTCTCTCCCGGCACTTGGGCCAGGCGAACCCATGGACCCATTGGCGTCCGGATCCGGCGCACGCTGGAAGACCTCGGCCCTATCTTTGTAAAGTTTGGCCAAGCATTGTCAACCCGAAGGGATCTGCTTCCCGAAGACATCGCCGATGAACTGGCGAAACTACAGGATGACGTTCCTCCCTTTCCCGGATCCGATGCTCGCAAGATCATCGAGGAAGAACTCGGGAAACCGATCGAAGAAAGTTTTTCGGCTTTTGACGAAACACCGTTCGCATCCGCCTCGGTGGCACAGGTTCATGCTGCACGCTTGCCGGACGGACAGGAAGTCGTGATCAAGGTTCTTCGCCCCGGTGTCGAAAAACGGATTCGCCAAGATATTGCCATGCTCTACCAGCTCGCCCGAATGGCAGAAATTTTTCGGAAGGAAGCCAAACGCCTCCGGCCTGTCGAATTGGTTGCCGAGTTCGAGAGAACCATACTGGACGAACTGGACCTGGTGCGTGAAGGAGCAAACGCCTCGGAACTCAGAAGGAATTTCGAAAGTTCGAAGATCCTCTACATTCCCTTGATCCACTGGGACTGGACCCGCCGGCGGGTGCTCGTGATGGAGCGCATCCACGGAATTCCGATCGGAGACACCGAGCGACTGAGGACAGAAGGCGTGGATTTTCGTCTGCTTGCCGAACGCGGCGTGGAAATTTTCTTCACTCAGGTACTTCGCGACAACTTCTTCCATGCAGACATGCATCCCGGAAACATCTTCGCGACACCGGAATCCAGCTATATTGCGGTCGACTTCGGCATCGTTGGATCACTGACAGATGCGGACCAGCATTACCTGGCTTCCAACCTGCTGGCATTTTTCAACCGCGATTACCGCCGGGTGGCCGAACTACATATCGAATCGGGATGGATCAGCCGTGATTCCCGTATCGATCAACTCGAATCCGCAATTCGCGCGGTTTGCGAGCCGATCTTCGAAAAGCCGATCAGCGAAATCTCCTATGGGCACCTTTTGTTGCGCCTGTTCCAGACCGCGAGACGATTCGACGCCGAAGTACAACCGCAGTTGGTACTGTTCCAGAAAACCCTGCTCAACATCGAAGGCCTGGGACGCGAACTCTATCCCGGTCTCGACCTCTGGAAAACGGCAAAACCATACCTGGAAAAGTGGTTCGCCGACCAGGTTGGACCCAAGGCCGCGTTCAACCATGTGAAGAAGCAGGCTCCGGAATGGGCTCGGCAGATACCCGAGATTCCGGAACTGGCCTACCGTCTGCTGCACGATACCGCAAAGGGGCAACTTCAGGTGAGCCTGGGAAACCGCCAAATGGAAGAAATCCAGCTACAGATATCCCGCAACAACCGACGGACGATCCAGGTAATGGCTGGCGCGGCCTTCATCGTCAGCGCGTCAATTCTAACTGGCCTTTCCGGCTACCTGACCGAGGAGGCTGCATCCATCCCCATTCTCGCAATGGGATGTGGGCTGTCCGGCCTTGTACTGCTGGGGCTTTCTTTCAGAAACTAGTCAGACAACCACAACCGGCTTGGGTCCGAAACAAGGTCGCCCCCTCAAAGCTACCTGAACCTGGATTCGGGACACAACTAGACGAGGTATTCAGCAATGGCACTCATGGAAACTCCGATTTGTGACTTTGGCCGACCAGCCATCGATTTTAGCCTTCCCGACATCAACGGCGTGGTCCAGTCACTGGACAGTTGCAAGGGTGAGAGCGGACTGCTTGTCATGTTCATCTGCAATCACTGCCCTTACGTGAAAGCCATCCAGGAACGGCTGGTCAGAGACACTCGTGAACTACAACAGCATGGCATCGAATCAGTGGCCATCATGTCCAACGACGTTTCAACCTATGCAGACGATTCGCTGGAAAACATGAAAGTGATCGCAGAACGATTCGATTTTCCCTTTCCCTACCTGTTCGACGAATCTCAGCAGGTGGCCAGGGCCTACGGAGCAATCTGCACGCCGGATTTCTTTGGTTACAACAGCGAACTAGAACTCCAGTACCGCGGTCGCCTCGATGCCAGCGGCAAAAACCAGGACGCCGGTGACAGCCGACGAGACCTGTTCGAAGCCATGAAACAGGTGTCGATGACCGGCAACGGACCTGAACAGCAGATTCCCAGTATCGGCTGCTCGCTGAAATGGAAGACAGCCTGAAACGAGATTGGCTAAACGGGAGAATATTCGTTGTCAGTCCCTATTTCTTCTTCACCACCCCTGCATTCGAACCGACTCGAGGTAATGACTGAGCCCCGATACCTGCAAACAAATTTAAATAAAGGAGCTTTCAATGCCTATTGAGAACATGACAGACCTGGACCTGAACGGGCAACGCGTTCTGATCCGTCAGGATCTGAACGTGCCGGTGAAGGATGGTGCGGTCACCAGCGACAAACGCATCCGAGCCAGCCTGCCAACCATCCACTTTGCCTTGGACGCGGGAGCCCGAGTTATGCTGATGTCGCATCTTGGAAGACCGACCGAGGGCAAATACGACGAGCAATTTTCGCTTCAACCCGTTGCTACCCGACTGAGCGAACTTCTCGGACACCCTGTCCGACTGATCAAGGACTGGCTCGACGGCTGCGAAGTCGCCAACGGCGAAGTCGTTCTTTGTGAAAATGTACGTTTTAATCCTGGAGAGAAAAAAAACGAAGGAGGACTCTCAAGGCGGATGGCTGCCCTCTGTGACATCTACGTCATGGATGCCTTCGGTACCGCTCACCGTGCACAGGCATCAACGCATGGCGTGGCCGAGTTTGCCTCGGTCGTCTGCGCTGGACCTCTCCTGTCACGGGAACTGGAAGCCCTTGGCAAGGCACTCCGCGACCCGGCGAAACCGATGCTGGCGATCGTGGGCGGTTCCAAGGTTTCGACCAAGCTCACGGTACTCGAATCGCTGTCTGACAAGGTCGACCAGCTGATCGTTGGAGGAGGGATCGCAAACACCTTTATCGCTGCAGCAGGGTTTCCGGTAGGAAAGTCTCTGGCCGAAACCGGACTGATAGACGCAGCAAAACGGCTGATCGAACTGGCCAGATCCCGCGGGGCTGAAATTCCGATTCCTGAAGACGTTGTTTGCGCAACCGAGTTTTCACCGCAGGCAACGGCTGTCATCAAGAAAGTCTCCGAGGTGGATGAAAACGACATGATCCTTGATATCGGTCCAAAAACAGCGGCGCGCTATAGGGAAATGATTCTCTCCGCTGGTACCGTGGTCTGGAACGGGCCGGTTGGGGTATTCGAAATCGAACAGTTCGGCGAAGGCACCCGAGCGGTCGGCCAGGCCATCGCTGAAAGTCCGGCCTTTTCGATCGCCGGAGGCGGTGATACGCTTGCGGCAATTGATCAATACAACATTGGCGAACGAGTTTCTTACAGTTCCACGGGCGGCGGCGCCTTCCTCGAATACCTGGAAGGGAAAAAGCTTCCGGCCGTTGAGATACTGGAACAACGATCCGGCTCGTGAAACTCGTTCATGAAGGAGCCTGATCAAAACCAGCGCCATTCGAAAGCGAATAGCCAAGCGACGCAATTCGCGAAATTTCGATTATTGTGCCGTCCTGTTGCTGCAGTACCGGCCGCAGCAATAGCCAGCATCGTGCTGGCCGGCTGTGAACCCGATCCGGTACAGGTCGGAACATTCGACTACTCGGCCGAAAGCCTACCCGCAGGTACATGCAAAGAAGGCAGCCGGTCCGGAAAACCCGGTATCAGCGATGATGAAGTCAGCGCAAACGGACTCAATTTCAGTGTCCGTACCCCGGCCAATTACGATGCCACCATTGCGCACCCCATGGTCATGGTCTATGCCCCGGCCGGCAGAAGTCGCTTCGGAACTGAACGGATGACGGGCCTGACGCTGGCGGCCACAAGCGCCGGCTACATCATTTCCTACGCCGATCACGAACGAATGTCGCCTTCCACCCTGCCCCGTATGGCCGAAATACCGAAACAGGTTGCGGCCAACTGGTGCGTCGACGATCAACGAATCTACCTCACCGGCCATTCGGATGGCGGGACTGCAGCAATGGGACTGGCCTTTCTCGAGGAAACAAGGCATCTGCCGGGGGGCATTGCTCCGAGCGCCACGGGAATCCGCGGTAGCGACCTCGTCGAGTATTCGTGCCCCGACCCGCTTTCGGTATTGGTCATGCACAGCAGGGAGGATAGTCTGTTCCCCGGGTATGGAAAAGAAACTGTCGAATGGTGGGCTGCCTGCAACCAGTGTTCGGCCGAAGCGAAGGCATCGGGCCAGACCGGATGCCAAACTTACTCCGACTGCGCTCCGGGTACCCGCACCTGGTACTGCGAGGGTAACGGCGCGCATGGCAAATGGCCAGAGATCAACTCCACCATTCTTGATTTCTTCGCAAATTCTGAAACCCCTGGTTCGAAGACAGCTCAGCCCACCCCAACCGCATCTGAATAAGACCAGCGAAATTTTTCCGGCTGGAACCCGAGCCTCCAGGATTCCCCCATCTTGTCATTAACCCGGACAGTGGCTGTGGGATTGAGGGTCGGTACCGCCGGTGGATGACTCGCGGACATAAAAAAACCCCGAAGCAATCACTTCGGGGTTTTAGTATTAA
>JANXGZ010000304.1 GCA_024958995.1 Methylococcales bacterium
CGTTCCAGACGATTAAACAGGCGACCGAGCCCGGAAAGATGCTCCTCGTTTAGAGAAGTTTCCACTGCCTGTTCTCGCAGGACTCGGATATCGGCGAGTCCCATGCCGTAGGCTGAAAGTACACCGGCATAGCGGTGGATCAGGATCTTTCGGATGCCCAGTTCGTCGGCAACTTGGCAGACATGCTGTCCTCCGGCTGCGCCGAAACAGCAAAGGGTGTAACCAGACAGGTCGTATCCTCGTTCTACCGAGATGCGCTTGATTGCATTGGCCATGTTTCCTACCGCAACAGCCAGGAAACCTTCGGCGATCTGTTCAGGTGTCTTCCGTCGTCCGGTGGTCTGGTACAGTTGATCGGACAGTTTTTCGAAGGCAGCTTGGACGGCGTGGAGGTCCGGTGGCAGGTTTCCCTCTGGCCCGAAGACCTTGGGGAAGTGTTCGATGGATAGTTTACCCACCATGAGGTTTGCATCGGTGACACAAAGCGGCCCCCCATTGCGGTAACAGCAGGGCCCTGGGTTTGCTCCCGCCGAATCAGGGCCGACTTGGAATCGCAGGCCATCAATCGCAAGGATCGATCCTCCTCCGGCTGCAACCGTGTGAATGTTCATCATCGGGGTTTTAATTCGTATCCCGGCAACTTCCGTATCGAAACTGCGTTCCATTTTACCTGCATAATGAGCGACATCGGTGGAGGTCCCTCCCATATCAAAGGTAACGATACGGTCGAATCCTGCCTGCCGTGAAACGGCGACCGCGCCGACGATTCCCCCGGCCGGGCCCGATAGAATGCAGTCCTTGCCCTGGAACTGAACGGCGCTAGTGAGGCCCCCGTTCGATTGCATGAACATAAGCCGGAGTGATGTTTGGCTTGTTCCGGGATTGCCTGAAAGGCTCGAACCGAACTGGTCCACGTAATGACGCAGAACCGGCGAAAGGTAGGCGTCTGCAACTGTCGTATCGCCGCGGCTGACAATTTTCATCAGTGGAGAGACCTGATGGGACAGGGAAATCTGGGTAAAACCAATGGTTTTTGCCAGTTTGCCGATCCGCAGTTCGTGTTGCGGACTTATCCACGCGTGCATCAGGACCACGGCAACGGAATGGATGCCACTGTTGTAGACTTGTTCCAATGCAGCGCTGAAGCTTTGAATGTCGAGCGGTTCCAGTTCCTCTCCGGTTCCCGAGTGCCGGCCGTCGACTTCAATAACCTTGCTGTACAGCATTTCCGGACGTTCGATCCGGAGGGCAAAGATGTCAGGCCGGTTCTGGTAACCGATCCGCAGGCAGTCGCGAAAGCCACGGGTAATGACTAGGACTGTTGGTTCTCCGTTTCGTTGCAATAAAGCGTTCGTCCCTACTGTGGTTCCCATCTTGATAACGTCGATGCTTCCTGCTGGGATCGCATGGCCTTCACTGATTCCGAGAATCCGACGGATTCCTTCGACGCCCGCATCACGGTAAAGTTCGGTCTTGTCGGAGAGCAGTTTACGGGTCAGCGTGGTGCCGTCTGGACGTTTGGCAACGATGTCGGTAAATGTTCCACCGCGGTCGATCCAGAACTCCCAACCCTTCTTCTTCTTATTTGTCATATAGATAGAGTTGTAAAATCTATTGACATTCTATTCACACGAGCGTTTTCTTGGGAAATCGTCAAAAATGACTGATCCATAAGTTGCTGTTTTTATTGGAATCACGATTTTCACTGATTTTCGGTATTCACATCCTATTCACAGAAGGTATTCACACATGTGAATACACTACACCAGATTGATGATTTTCCCCCTCATTTAGCACAAGAATAATGAGGATGGATGAGGTTTTATTTTACGACAGAAGGGATGAAATATTGCGTCTTCAAGAACTCACATCCCACACACCCTAAGGCATTGTTGATCATGCAAGAAGACACCTCGTCCGAATGAAGTAAGGAGCATTACAAGAAAAGTGCAATCTCCCTAATATATACATGAGTGGTTTTGCACTTTTCTTGCATCAATGGGCAACTGATTTTATCTGCAATCCCTGATACATTTTCAACCACTTCCGAACATCCTGTTCGGATTAGTGCCCCGTTCCAACAACCCTATTTAGACAACTACTTTTTTTGGAGAAATCCAAAAAGAGCAGAACCACCTGTGCTTGTGAGAGCAAGACAGGGAACCAACACAAAAACATTATTTAGAAAACATCGTTTGTATAAATAGATGTATGAATATGAAGAAAACTACTATTGAAAAACGAGAACTCATTGCCAGAGGATTGATCCGAGAACCCATCAAATCTGACACCAAGTTTGTCTCGCTTATGAATGAATGGATTGCAGAAGATGACAAAAATCTTGATGCCGTCATTGAGCAACTCAACGCATACAGGAGTTCATTTATGAGCACCACAAAATATCCCAAGATAATGTGCTCCGTCAGGTTAGACCAAGAGCAAGTGCAAATGATTGATGCATACATTAGGAACCAGAAACACCAACCATCATTCAGCGGGGTGATGAGATTGGCATTACAGCGCTTCTTGCGGGAAAAGATGTATGACTTGGAATGAAAATGTGTATGGCAGTAATACACAGAAAGTTCTGTATCAACTCAACAGAGGCACAAATCAAAATGATGGATGCTGTGGCAGAACTACAAGGGATTGATAGGCACCAACTGGTTTTAGGATTACTGAAAGACCACATCCTCTACTGATGCATACGAGGAGTGTTCCTTCGTTCATGGAACGATGCTTTGTTAGAAATGTCTATGTCAGTGGACAAACCTAGAAAGGTATCGATATGGAAATTCTGCTCTATTTTGGAACCGCAATGTTTGTGCTGTGGATGATTCGGAAAATGGGAAAACCCATCTGATTACCTTGTAGATTGTTGAATCAAAAGAGGAATGCTCCTCTTGTAGGTTCGCAACACTTAGGTTGATTGCTCTTATCACCCCTCAAATCAAATCCATCACCTTCCTTTGTGCCAGAGCATCTACATCAATATAGCGTTGCGTTGTGGCAAGGTTTGCGTGCCCTGCTAATGCCATCACATCCCGCAAGGAACCACCTGCCATAGGGATTTTCTTTGCAACATTAGTGATGAAGGTTCGTCTGCCACTATGCGAACTCGCACCAACAAATCCTAAATCTCTATACCAGCGAGCAAATGTATTGACGATGACTTTGGCAGAGGTGCGAGCACTTCTCTCTGTTCTAACAACAAAATCATTTTCTATATCAAAGTGTCGGTTCTGTTTCGCAAGTTCTAATGCATCCACCAGTGCCACTTTGAGTTCCTTGTGAATAGGAACCACTCGCCCAGACGGTTTGCCCTTACTTGCGTCATTCGTCAGGGAAATCACATCCATCAACTGGCATTCCGCATCAATCAAATGTCTCCATCTCAAAGATGCAATCTCTTTGGCACGAAACCCTGCTTTGGTAGAGAGCAGGAAAATCACCTTGTTGCGAATGGGATGCCGAGTGCTTCCAAGGTATGCCATAGCAACTGATGCCTGCTTGGTTGTGAGTGTCTTTGCTTGCTTGGTGAGTGCCATAACCATCTCTTATATTAGTAGTGAAAGATAATGATTACATTATATTACCATCAGTTACTCCCGCCAAGGCGTTTTTGATAAAAGAAATAGTCATAGAAACATATACCTACATCAACTGGTGGTGAAATATCTGTTTGGGAACCAGTTGTAAATCAGGCACAAAAAAAGGAGTGGCGGTATGCACTCCTTTCGTTGATGTTGTTTGGTGTCGGTTCTACTGGTGCTCTTCCATCCACTCCCTTGCTAATCGTTGTGCCTCTGCTATTTGATATGGGGTCAGCAGTAGGCGGGCAATAGTGTCTCTAAACTCTTTTGCTTTCCCTTCATAACCATTCCATGCAGCAAGGTTGTAAAACATATGTGCCATTACATAATCTTGGGGAACTCCGTCTCCCTTGTGATACATCCGTCCTAGATTGAATTGTGCCCTAGCATCACCTTGCTCTGCTTTTACCTTGCAGTCTATGAAGTCTGGTTGAGCATCCCAGCAACTATCCGCAGTTACCCCAAAATAAGATGCCAACAACAAAACCGCACAAACGATGAAGATGACGGCACAGACTCTGACAATAAGTTTTCTCATTTCAGTCGCCCCTTTGCACACATCCCTTGGGAACGAGTATGCCACCTCTTCTTTGAGGCAAACAAGAAGTGCCCTCCATTGCACTGACTGAACGACAGGCACAAAAAACCCCACAAGGCACATGCTCCGTAGGGTTCTTAAACAATCAATCTTCGTCCTGGCTTAATGGGAGAATCAGAGAGTATCTGATTTTGCCTAGATCAGACAAGGGATGGACCAGCGTCATTCCTTTTCGTGAGCGACTGTCTTAGTGATCGGTGGTGTCAGGTAGCATTTACTCAGTTTTCCAGGCTGAGATAGCAGTTTGGAGCAGAACTTACTCCTTATCGGTATCCTCAATGCGCTTTTCCAGTGCTCTGATCCGCTGGATCAGTTGGGGGAGGTGTGTGATCGCGGTATCGCTACGCCGAACATTTAGCAGGCTTCGGGCGGGGTTACCGGTAATCTTGCTGCCCGGAGGGAAACTTTTCGCAACACCGGCCTGGGCCCCAACAAAACTGTCATGCCCTATCTCGATGTGTCCGACAAAACCGGCCTGTCCGGCGATGAGTACCCGGTTACCAATGTGGGTACTGCCGGAAATTCCGGTCTGCGCTGCGATTGCGGTGTCTTCGCCAATGATTACGTTGTGCGCAATCATCACCAGGTTGTCGATTCTTGCGCCGCGTCGGATCACGGTGTCGTCAACCGCTCCACGGTCAACTGTTGCGCCTGCGCCGATGGTTACATCATCCTCGATAATAGTATTCCCCAGTTGATGGATGCCGATGTAACGGGTTCCGTCCTTGGCGTTGCCGAATCCGTAGGCGCCGATCACCGCGTTCGACCAGATGACGCATCGGCTTCCAATGCGCGAACCATAATGTATGACAGCATTGGGATGAATCTCGCTATCGTTTCCAATGCGGCAGTTTTCCTCGATGACGCTGCTGCTGTGGATGGTGGAACCCGACCCGATTTCTGTTCTGGCTCCGATGACGACTCCGGCCCCGATATGAACGTTAGATCCGATCTTTGCTGAGGGATCGACCATTGCCGAACCAGCAATCGTTCTCGCCAAGTGCGCAGAGCGATCGGGCTTGAAAACCGCGGTTGCTTTAGCCCAGCTGAGGTAGGGGTTCTCGCTTAACAGGATCGCAGCACCACAATCGGGCAGAGGATTAGGTGAAATGATTGCGGCTGCATTGGACGTTCTGGCTTCCCCCAGGTACTTGGGACTCGACAGGAAGCTTAGATCGCCGGGCCCGGCGTTGGCGAGGGTTGAAACGCCCTGAATCAGGGTGGATCCATCTCCATTGATGAGACTGGCGCCGATCTGTTCGGCAAGGTCCTTAAGAGTGTTGGCCATGTCGTCCACGGAATGAAAAGTAAAGCGTATAGTAGCTTGCGAATTGGCCCCGCGCCAGACCGCAATGGTTGATATCTGGTGCTAAAAGCCGATTTTCAGATCAGGTGGACAGGTCAAGATACACTCGTTGCAGATTCTGGCCCCAGAGTAGTCCGGTCTAGCCCGCGGCCGAGAGGTAGGGGCCGAAGCGGGGTGTCGAGCGCTTGAGCGTTCCGCTGGCCAGCATAAGCGTTTCGACGATCGTACCGGTAATCGAAGACAAAAGGATGATGAACGGCAGCATCTGCCATCCCGTCCAAACGCCGAGCATGGCTAGCAGCTTGAAGTCTCCGTGGCCCATTCCCTCCTTTTCGGTTGCGGCCCCGAAGGCGATGGAAACCATCCGCAAGCTCAGGTAGTCAAAGACCGCGCCCAGAATTGCAGAATGGCTGGCGGCGTAGGTGTTTCTGATGCTGCCTGAGGATCGGGCCGGCTGCCGCTTGGGTGCTGAAGCCGAATCGCCAGACCACGGCGACCGACAGCATTGCGCTCAGGATTTCGACAAGGGGATAACGGATCGAGATCGGTGTCTTGCAGCTGGTGCACTTTCCTTTCAACCAAGGGAAACCCAGCAGAGGGATGTTTTGCCATGGGCGAATCGGTGCACTGCAATACGGACAGCACGATGAGGGGTTCCGTAGATTGACCGGCGGAGGATCCGGTTCTGGCTCCATATATAGGTATTCTCCGGCTTCCCGTTGCTACTCGCGATGCATTATGATGGGAAGGCGATGGGTCGGCATTGAGGAAATTGCGGACGATGAAACCGGCCCGGCCGTACAGGTGAATATTGCTCAGCTGGGTTGACATCCGCGTTTCGGAAAGGGAATCCGCTGTGGTTGATCAGGAACACCGATTTTTCTTTTCGGCTGAAAAGAGGGTAGATCAGATGAATGAGCTGTCCCGGTGAGGCTCGGTTCCTATTGAATCAGATGGCCTTTATCTGCCGATATTGTTGTTCCAGATTTGCCAGGGCTACCTGGAGTTGTTTCAGGCGGGCCTTTTCCTTTTCGACCACCTGGTCAGGGGCCTTGGCCAGGAAACCGGGATTGTTCAGTTTCCCTTCGATTCTCGGCAGGGCTTTTTTCAGCTTTTCGGTTTCCTTCGCGATTCGGTCCAGTTCGGCTTCCTTGTCGATCAGTCCGGACATCGGAATCAAGACTTTCATCTGGTCCACCAGAGCAATGGCTGAATCGGGTGCCTGTTCCCCTGAACCCAGCAGATGCAGTGATTCGATGCGGCCAAGTTTTTGCAGTGTTTCGTTATTCCTTTCCAGTCGTTCGCGGTCAAGCGGATTGGTGTTTTCCAGCAATACGGGAACCGGTTTGCCGGGTGAAATGTTCATCTCGCCCCGAATACGGCGCAGGCCTAGGATGACGGCCATGATCCATTCAACTTCTGCGATTGAATCCGCATCCACCCTTTCGTGGTTC
The DNA here is from genome assembly GCA_024958995.1 of Methylococcales bacterium. Lineage (GTDB taxonomy): Bacteria > Pseudomonadota > Gammaproteobacteria > Methylococcales > UBA1147 > UBA1147. The sequence continues at coordinate 6,952 of JANXGZ010000304.1, forward strand.
GGGACAGGGTAGGGCTCAACGACAATTGTTTTGCCCTCTATGCCGGCGAGTGGTGCAATCCGCTGCCAGATTTCTTCGGTAATGAAAGGCATCAACGGGTGCAACAAGCGGAGTACGTTTTCAAGTACTTGGACCAGTGTTTCTCGGGTTCCTCGCACGCTTGCTTTATCGGCGTGCTGAAGGTTGATCTTGGCGAACTCAAGATACCAGTCGCAGTATTCGTTCCACAGGAAATCATAGATTTGCTGGGCTGCGAGATCGAGTCGATAGGCATTGATCGAATCGATCATGGACTGGCCTACAGTCTGTAGTCTGGATTGAATCCAGTGGTCTGCCAGAGAGTAGCTGAGATTGCCTCCGTCCAGCCCACAGTCTTGGTGTTCTGTATTCATCAAGACAAATCGGGCGGCGTTCCACAGCTTGTTGCAGAAGTTCCGGTAGCCTTCTATGCGGCCGAGGTCGAAACGGACATCACGGCCAGTAGATGCCAGCGAGGCGAAGGTGAAGCGGAGTGCATCGGTTCCATAAGAGGAAATCCCGTCCGGGAAGTGCTTGCGGGTCGACTTGTCGATGCGGATTGCCATTTGCGGCTGCATGAGCCCGGAGGTGCGTTTCTCCAGCAGCTCATCCAGAGAGATCCCGTCGATCAGATCGATAGGGTCGAGGATGTTGCCTTTCGATTTGGACATTTTCTGTCCTTCGGCGTCGCGAACCAGTCCATGTATGTAGACCTCCCTGAACGGCACATCTCCCATGAACTTGATTCCCATCATGATCATGCGAGCAACCCAGAAGAAGATGATATCGAATCCGGTAACCAGTACGCTGGTCGGGTAGAAGGTTTTTAGAGCTTCGGTCTGGTCCGGCCATCCCAGCGTTGAAAAAGGCCATAGAGCGGATGAAAACCAGGTATCGAGTACATCGGTGTCCTGAATCAGGCTATGGTCTGGGAGCAGGTTGTAATGCTTGCGAGTCTCTTCTTCGTCGTGCCCGACGTAGATGTTGCCGTCTTCGTCATACCAGGCGGGAATGCGGTGCCCCCACCAGATCTGCCGGCTGATGCACCAGTCCTCGATGTTCCGCATCCATTCGAAGTAGGTTTTGTCCCAGTTCTCCGGGACGAAGCGGATCCGTCCTTCCTCAACTGCCTTGATGGCAGGTTCGGCCAGGGGGGCGGCCTTGATGAACCACTGGTCGGTGAGGAAAGGTTCGATGATGGCACCGGAGCGGTCGCCACGCGGTATCATAAGAGAATGATCTTCGGTCTTTTCCAGTAGGCCATCGGCTTCTAGGTCAGAGAGGATCCGCTTGCGCGCTTCGAAACGGTCGAGCCCTTGGTAGCATTCCGGTCCGTTTTCATTGATTTTCGCGTCGATGGTGAAGATGTTGATCATCTCTAGGTCATGGCGCTTGCCGACTGCATAATCGTTGAAATCGTGGGCTGGGGTAATCTTGACGCAGCCAGTTCCGAATTCGGGGTCGACATAGTGGTCGGTGATGATCGGAATCTGTCTCCTGGAAAGCGGCAACTGAACTGTTTTTCCGATCAGCTTTTGGTACCGCTCATCGTCCGGGTGGACAGCGACTGCTGTGTCGCCGAGCATTGTTTCGGGACGCGTGGTCGCGACGATCAGATGCCCGCTGCCATCGGTTAGGGGATAACGCATGTGCCACAGGCGGCCTTTCTCCTCGCTGGACAGTACCTCCAAGTCTGAGACAGCGGTATGCAGCACGGGGTCCCAGTTGACCAGGCGCTGGCCACGGTAGATCAGGTCTTCCCGGTACAGGCGGACAAAGACTTCACGGACCGCACTGGATAGCCCTTGGTCCATGGTGAAGCGTTCCCTAGACCAGTCCAGTGAACTACCCATTCTGCGAAGTTGCCGGGTGATGGTATTACCGGACTGGTTTTTCCATTCCCAGACTCTTTCGATAAATGCATCGCGTCCTAGATCATCCCGGCTCTTGCCTTCTGCCGCCAATTGGCGTTCGACGACCATCTGGGTCGCGATTCCTGCATGGTCGCTTCCAGCTTGCCACAGGGTTTTGTCGCCCTTCATGCGGTGAAAACGAATCAGGGTGTCCATGATTGTGTCCTGGAAGGCATGGCCCATGTGCAGGCTTCCAGTCACGTTCGGCGGAGGGATCATAATGCAATAGGGCTCTCCGCTCGAACCGGGAGAGAAAAAGCCTTCCTCTTCCCAGAATGAATACCAGCGCTGTTCGATCGCGTGCGGGTCGTAGGTTTTTTCCATGGAGGGTAACAAATTGGGTCAACTAAAAGAGAATTGGAGTTGGGGCGATTTTACATGAAAAGGACAGCGAGGAACCTGTCGCGTCTCCCGGCGGTTAATCGGACTCAGTGATTTTGGCCGGAAATCTTGTGCGTTTTTATCGGCATTCCGTTCTGCTGGTAGATCCGGTACCGTTTTCGCCCTGGAAGCCGTGTCTCTTCGGTTTGATCGACGATCTCGATGATCCGTTCAATATTCTGGGGAAAGTTCGGCACAGATGGCTGGAGATTGATGACCAGATCAATATCCGCCACGCTAGTCATGTTCAGGCCCAGCCGGACCTCGGCCGCTGCAGGGTGGGACTCGGTGTCGGTCGTGTGCGGAACGAAACTTCCGGTCCGAAAGGTCCACAGCAAATCGTCGAGGGTGCTCTGTTGGGCCGGACTTTCGGAGAGCATGAGCGGTCGGTATCCCTTGTGGAGGGCTTTTTCCGCCAGACGGCAGGCGATAGTCAGTCTAATGCGACGATCGGCTGAATCGAGCAGGTAAAAGTCTATTGCGGGCATATCGGATACGGTATCGGTGGCCTATGGCCCCGATTCGGGACCTTTGTCGACAATGGTCCGCAAGCTCAGTTTTTCAGGCGGTTGATCAGGAACTGGACGAGCAGGGGTACGGGTCTTCCGGTTGCACCTTTCGCCTTGCCTGATCGCCATGCGGTGCCCGCAATATCCAGATGAGCCCAGCGGAATTTCTCGGTAAAACGGGACAGGAAACACGCCGCGGTGATGGTGCCAGCGGGTCTTCCGCCGATGTTTGCGATGTCTGCGAAGTTCGATTTCAGCTGGTCCTGG
>JANXGZ010000124.1 GCA_024958995.1 Methylococcales bacterium
CCGGACATGCGGGTGCCGATCGCTCACGGCCTGGCCTGGCCTGATCGGTTTGAATCCGGAGCGGAACCACTCGACATGTTCGCAGTCAAAAAGCTGGATTTCGAACCGGCGGACGAGAAGCGCTTCCCGTGTCTCAGGCTTGCCTACCAGGCAATCGAATCAGGAGGCTGCATGCCGGCGGTTCTGAACGCAGCCAACGAAATCGCGGTTGCATCGTTTCTTGATCGTGGCATTCGCTATACTGATATCGTGACAGTGATTGATCATTGCTTGAACAACGCGTCCCGTAACGATGGTGACAGTCTTGAGCTGATTCTAGAGACGGACAGTTTGATCCGACGGATGGCGGGCGATTTCATTTCACAGCGGCTTTCAAACTAAATCATGGCTTCTTTTCTGCACACCCTGGTTTTCTTTGTCATTACCCTCGCGGTATTGATTGCATTTCATGAATTCGGACACTTCTGGGTTGCCCGCAGGGTCGGGGTAAAGGTCATTCGTTTCTCGATCGGATTTGGGAAACCGCTCTGGCGATACCAGAAAAACAGTGCGGAAACGGAATACGTCATCGGAGCAGTTCCGCTAGGTGGTTACGTCAAGATGGTCGATGAACGCGAGGATGATGTGGCTTCGGAAGACCTGCCATACGCCTTCAACCGACAGTCGCTCAAGGCACGCACCGCCATCGTTTTGGCCGGCCCCCTGTTTAATCTGTTGCTGGCGGTGGTGATTTTCTGGGGCTTGTTGGTACAGGGAGAAAGGGCATTGCGGCCCCTGTTGGGCGAAATCAGAGTCGGCACCATCGCCGAACAGGCCGGATTCTCTAGGGGGGAGGAGATTTTGGAGGTTGACGGCCGTAAGACTCCGACATGGGGTCTTGCTATGTCCTCCATCTTTTCCAGAGCTGTCGACCCAGACGATATTCCGGTACGGGTTCGCACCACCGACGGGGTGTTCAGAGACAGGGTTCTAGAGATAAGCGAAGAAGATGCGATGGATCCATCGCATCTGCAGTCGCGCATCGGCTTTGAGCCGTGGGAACCCGAGTTGCCGCCAAGGATCAAGGAAGTCCGGAAAAATGGATCCGCTGCCGAGGCGGGACTCGAAGCTGGAGATCTGGTTGTCACGGCGGATGGAGTGGACGTCGCAGGGTGGAATCAATGGGTCAGCATCGTCCAGGGAAGTCCTACAAAGACGATCAGAACGGTGGTGGACCGTGACGGCGTCCTGATGAATCTGGACATTACTCCGGCACTGGTTCAGTCGAAGAATGGCGAAATTGGGCAGATCGGAGCCACAGTACAGGTTCCGGAGGGCATGCTTGAAAATCTGACTGTGCAGTACAGCCTAGATATTATGCCGGCGCTTGGCGCAGCGATTGAAAAGGTGACTGACTTTTCGCTGTTGACAGTCAAAATGATGGGCAAGATGCTGGTTGGAAAAGCATCTATCGAAAACCTCAGCGGTCCGATCAGTATTGCCCAGTATGCCGGCGAATCGGCGACCATGGGAGTCAGTTATTTTCTCAAATTCATTGCGATCGTTAGCATCAGCCTGGGCGTTTTAAACCTGATGCCGATTCCAATACTGGACGGAGGCCATCTTCTTTTCTTTGCGATCGAGGCGATCAAGGGCAGTCCGGTTTCCGAGACCGTACAGCTGATCGGCCAACAGTTTGGTATTCTGCTGTTGTTCTGCCTGATGGGCTTGGCGTTCTTTCTCGACATCGAACGTATTCTGATGTAACTGTTCGGAGAGTTTTCTCCGGCTTCAACCGCCCTATTATCAATTCAGAGATCCTATGAATATCTTCAGGCTCCTTGCTCTTCTATCTTGTTTGTTTGGTTCTTCCAGCTCAATGGGCGAGGTGGCGACCGACGCCATTCGGAATTCCCTGGCCGCGTCGATGCCTGGATTTAAGGTTGACCAAATTTCAGAGTCTCCGGTCAAGGGCCTTTACGAAGTCGTGGTTGGCCCCAACCTGTTCTACATATCCGAAGACGGCAGGTACCTCTTTTCGGGCAACCTGTTTGACCTGCAGGAGAAATCCGGTAACAGGGACCTGACCGAAGCCAAGATGCAGGCGGCTCGGGCAAAGGCAGTTCTGGCTGTTGGAACCGAAGTCATTAAGTTCACTGCAGGCGAGGAAAAACACGTTGTATCCGTGTTTACTGATATTGACTGCGGCTACTGCAGGAAGCTTCATTCGGAGATCGACGAATACATGAAGCGAGGCATCAGCATTCGTTACCTGTTTTTCCCCCGGGCAGGAAAGGACACCGAGTCTTATAGAAAAGCGGTCTCTGTTTGGTGCTCGGAGGATCGGCAGGCAGCCCTGACCCAGGCCAAGCGAGGTAACATCCCAGATTCGAGGGAATGCCCCAACCCGGTGGATCAGCACATGGAACTGGCTGGTTCCCTGCAGATTCGCGGAACACCGATGATTGTTACTGCCGGCGGGGTGGTCATGCCGGGCTACGTATCGGCCGAGGATCTGGTCGGCGTTCTCGAGCGAAGTGAGAAAGGGTCAAAGGAGTAATTTAAGCCGGTACAGTAGGTCAAGCGCTTGCCGGGGGGACAGATCGTCGGGAATGGTTTGTTCCAGGAGTTCAATGACCGGGTGTGGTTCCGGCGCGGTAAAAAGATCGAGCTGATGCATGTCTGCTTCGCCATGCTGTTCGCGAACCGCCTTCTCTTCAAGTGCTCGAAGCCTGGTTTTTGCCATTGCGATGACCGATGAGGGGACACCGGCGAGAGCAGCGACCTGAAGTCCGTAGCTCTGGTTGGCTGGCCCTTCCTTGAGCGAGTGAAGGAAAACAATCGAATCGCCGTGTTCTACGGCATCCAGGTGGACATTGTGAATTCCGCTATCCTGTTCCGCCAGAGCCGTCAGTTCGAAATAGTGGGTTGCGAAAAGCGTAAAGGCCCTGACTTCTCGGGCGAGGAAATCTGCACTTGCCCATGCCAGTGACATGCCGTCAAATGTGCTGGTTCCCCGTCCGATTTCATCCATCAGGATTAGACTGTTCGCAGTTGCGTTGTGCAGGATGGTCGCTGTTTCGGACATCTCTACCATGAAGGTGGAACGTCCGGTTGCGATGTCATCCGAGGCGCCGATGCGGGTGAAGATCCGGTCGACAGGCCCGATTTCTGCGCTTTTGGCCGGCACGAAACTTCCGATGTGGGCTAGCAGGACAATCAATGCGGCCTGGCGCATGTAGGTGGACTTTCCGCCCATGTTGGGTCCGGTAATTACCAGGATTCTTCGTTCTTCGGACAACAACAGATCGTTCGGCACAAACGGAAGCTCTGAAGTCTGCGCGATCACAGGATGGTATCCCTCGATAATCCGGATACCCGGTTCTGTTAAAAGCCGGGGACGAATCCATTCCATCGTTTCGGCGGTTTCGGCTAGGCCGGATAAGCAGTCTAGTTCGGCGATTCTTGCCGCTGTCTTCTGCAGCCGAGTGACCCAAGTGGCAAGTTCATTAAGCAGTTCGGTATAGAGAACCTTTTCATGCGCCAATGATTTCCCCCGGGCGCTGAGGACCTTGTTTTCGAACGATTTAAGTTCGTCGGTAATGTAACGCTCAACACTCTTGAGTGTCTGCTTGCGTGTGTAGGAAGCCGGTATTCTATCCGACTGTGAACGCGGCACCTCAATGTAGTAGCCGTGGACCCGGTTGTAGTTGACCTTCAGGTTCGTGATCCCGGTGGCTTTACGCTCCGCCAACTCCATATTGAGAAGGTATTGGTCGGCGTTGCGGCTGATATCCCGCAGTTCATCCAGTTCCGAATCGTACCCTTCCGCGATCACACCGCCATCACGAATCAGCACCGGAGGGTCTTCGATGATCGACCGTCGGAGAAGGTCGACCAGCTCTGGCTGCGGAGCAAGTTCGGCACCTATCTGGTTAAACAATCCGGATTCGAGTCCGGAAAGGGATGATCCGAGGTCCGGCAGTACTCCCATCGAATTTCTCAGTACATGGAGATCGCGGGGACGTGCAGACCGTAGAGCAATACGGCTGCCGATTCGCTCAATATCGCCAGTTTTTCGAAGCAGGTCCTGCAACGACGGGCGGACGCCCGATGCGAGGACCGCCTCTATGGCGTCATAACGGTCACTCAGGCTTTTTCGGTCTCGAATCGGGCGGTTAATCCAGCGCCGGAGCCTCCGGCCGCCCATGGCGGTAACGGTTCGGTCGATGACACCCAGAAGGCTGAAGCCCGCATTCCCCGATGGATGACTGTCGAGCTCGAGGTTACGGCGGCTGGCAGCGTCGATCATGATACAGTCACTGGACTGTTCGACCCGGATTCCCTGAATGTGCGGGAGCGGACCCTGGTGCGTATCCTGGACATACTGCAACAGGGCTCCTGCAGCTCCAATGGCGGCGTGCATGGATTCACAGCCATAGCCGCGCAGGTCACGCGTTCCGAATTGCCGGGCGAGGGTTTCCGATGCGGATTCGGCGTCGAAGTGCCACGAAGGCCTGCGCGCCAGCCCGTTCAGCTGAGGAAATGCGGATTCGCTTTCGTCGACCAGTGTTTCCACGGGCTTGAGTCGTTCCAGTTCGGCCTGAACCTGCTCCCAGTTGTCACACTCCTGCAGCGAAAACCGTCCGCCCGAAAGGTCGAGGCTGGCGATTCCGTAACGGCCTAAGAGGCTGTTGACTGCGACCAGAACGTTGTCTTTCCGATCATCGAGCAGGCTCTCGTCGGTGACCGTTCCCGGAGTCACAATGCGTACGACTTTTCTTTCGACAGGGCCCTTGCTGGTTGCTGGGTCGCCGATTTGTTCGCAGATTGCTACCGATTGCCCCAGCTTCAGCAGTCGGGACAGGTAGTTATCTGCCGCGTGGTAAGGGATTCCCGCCATGGGGATCGGATTGCCCGCAGACGTGCCGCGGCTAGTCAATGTAAGGTTGAGCAGATTCGATGCGCTCCGGGCGTCGTCGAAGAAAAGTTCGTAGAAATCACCCATCCGGTAGAAAAGAAGACGATCTGTGTGTTCTGCCTTGATGTTCAGGTACTGGCGCATCATGGGAGTATAGGGGCCAGTGTTCGATGGTTTGCTCATCCGGAACCTAAACAGAAACTAGAATTTATTCTGTGCAAGGGGTTGTGTAATGATAGGAATTTTTCAACCGGCGTTCGGGCAAGAAAGGACTCCGGACAGGTGAAGGGCATGGGCCAGGATTCATTATATTCGCTCTCGAAAAAAATCGGCAGGCTTCTTGTGGAAAAGGGTGCCCTGATGGCGGCGGCTGAGTCGTGTACAGGCGGTTGGATCGCCAAGGTCATGACCGATGTTCCGGGAAGTTCGGATTGGTTTGATTGCGGATTCGTAACCTATAGCAACCAATCGAAGTCGGCATTGCTTGGTGTTTCCGATGCCATTCTTAAACGTTACGGGGCAGTCAGTGAAGAAGTCGTTCGAGCGATGGTTTCTGGTGCGCTTGCCGCGAGCAATGCACAGGTGGCTGTTGCGGTCAGCGGGATTGCAGGGCCCGCAGGAGGAACCAAGGAGAAACCTGTTGGTACGGTCTGGTTTGCCTGGGAACGGTCGGGGTTCCCGTGTGTCAGCGCGAAGCACAGCCTGTTCGGAGATCGGGAAAGCGTTCGCCGCAAGGCGGTCATGATTGCTCTGCAAGGAATTCAGGCAGTTTATGGAGCCTGATCCAAAGACGAAGCGATTATTCCTTGCTTTGTGGCCGGGTTTTAGAGTACGTGAGGGATTGCGGGAATGCAGGGAAACCTTATGTTTGCGTAGCGGAAGATGGGTTCCGATGGACAATTTTCATGTGACCCTGGTTTTCCTCGGCAATGTTCCCCTGGAAAATATTGCCCTACTGGAAAAAAGGGTCTCCGGGGTTCGTTGCGCGGGCTTCTCAATCCAGTTGGACTGGATTTGCCAGGCTCCGTCTCAGGGAATGATCTGGGCGGTTCCCGAGAAGATACCCCTC
>JANXGZ010000121.1 GCA_024958995.1 Methylococcales bacterium
TTGGTCGGGGCGAGAGGATTTGAACCTCCGACCACCTGCACCCCATGCAGGTGCGCTACCAAGCTGCGCTACGCCCCGATTGTTAGAATGCCTACGTACCACGTGCGGCGAAAGAACGGTACATCGCTTATTTAAGCAAGAGCAAGATTTCCTCGAGTTCACTACACAACTGGCGCACCAGCTGCCTGGACTGGCTGGCATCCTCTTTGACCTGATCGCTGGAAAGGTACGCCCTGGCACCGCCGATGGTGTAGCCCTGTTCGTACAATAAGGAACGAATCTGGCGAATCCTGATTACGTCATGCCGCTGGTAATAGCGCCGGTTCCCTCTCCGTTTGATCGGTTTGAGTTGACGGAACTCCTGTTCCCAGTACCTCAGTACATGGGCTTTTACGGCGCAAAGTTCGCTGACCTCTCCTATCGTAAAATATCGTTTCGCCGGTATTGCTGGTAACTCGTCATTGTTACTCGGTTCCAGCATAACCTTCTACGCGGTTCTTGAGCTTCTGACCGGGACGAAAAGTCACCACCCGACGGGCCAAAATCGGGATATCTTCGCCGGTTTTTGGATTTCTACCCGGGCGACTACTCTTGTCGCGCAAATCAAAGTTGCCAAAGCTTGACAGTTTCACGTGCTGCCCCGTCTCGAGGGAGGACTTGATTTCCTCGAAAAACAAATCGATCATTTCCTTGGCTTCCCGTTTGTTGAGACCAAGTTCGTTATAAAGTCTTTCCGCCAATGTTGCCTTAGTTATCGCCATTTGTCAGTCTCTCAGCTTTGCATCAAATTTAGTTTCAAGTTTTTTCAGTATTCTCGAGACCAGCGAATCTATTTCAGAATCCTGCAGGGTCCGAAAAGAATCCTGAAAAACTAAACTTATAGCGACACTTTTCCGGCCTGATTCTACTCCAGGACCTCGATAAACGTCAAAAATTCGCACATCCGTAACAAAACCCTTGCCCTCTTGACGCATGGCCTCAACAATCGATGCTGAAGGAATTCCGTCACCAATAGTTACAGCCAGATCCCGTCGGACATGAGGAAACTTTGAGATCGGGTTAAACTCGGGAATCGATCCTTTACACAGGATTGCTTCATCCAGTTCATAAAGCACAACGTGAGAATTAAACCCAAGTTGTCGTTCAAGTTCGGGATGAAGAACGCCAATCCAGCCAACATGCCCTCCATCAATTCCAAGGACCTCGGCTGTCTGTCCCGGATGCAGCGCAGGATGCTGTTTTGCAACAAACTGAAAACGGAAACCCGTCAACTGCAAAAGAGCCTCGACGTCGCCTTTGGCATCAAAAAAATCAACCGACTGGGCTTTCTCTCCCCATTGATCGTCCGAAACGGTTCCCAGAACCAGACCCGCAAGGTATTTTTTCTGTTCGATTCCATCGGCGGTTTTCAGGAATTTCAATCCGCTTTCGAAAATACGAATCCGGCTTTGCTGACGATTGAGGTTTCGCTCCGCCGTTTCAAGTAATCCGCACCACAAGGAAGTTCTCATCACCGCCAGATCCGAGGAAATAGGATTCTCCAAGGCGATGGGCTCGTTCCCCGGATCGACCTTCTTCAGACGATCCGGGTCCACAAAGCTGTATGTAATGACCTCACGATATCCCCTTCCAACCAGGCTCTCTTTGAGCAAATCGGACGGCACCCTGGCCTCGGGCGATTTGGCCAGAACCGAGTGCATAGAAATGTCGTTCAAAGGAATATTGTCATAACCGATAACACGGCCAATCTCTTCAATCAGGTCGGCCTCAATCGCGATATCGAACCGGAAACTGGGCGCCTGGACTTCCCAAGTTTCTTCGTCCCGAACGCTGACGGACATGCCCAGGCGCTCCAGGATGCTATTCATCACGCTCCTGTCGATCGAAACCCCGAGAATCTTTTCAACCCTAGAAGGCCGTAATCGGATTACTGGCCGATTTGGAATATGGGTATCGTTACTGGATTCGGTAACGGGCCCACATTGGCCCCCGGCAATGGAGACGATCAGTCCGCTTGCACGTTCTATGGCTCGCATCTGTAGTTCGGGGTCTACGCCACGCTCAAAACGGTGGGACGAATCAGTGTGCAAACCGTACTGTCGGGCTTTCCCCATGATGACGGTCGGTGAGAAAAAAGCACACTCGAGAAAAATATTGCTGGTCTCGTCACACACTGCCGATTCGCGGCCGCCCATGATGCCTGCCAGTGCAAGGGCCCGTGACTCGTCGGCAATCACTAACGAATCCACAGCCAAGTCAACCTCTTCATCATTCAGCAACAGGATTTTCTCCCCCTGTTTGGCGAAACGCACGACAATACCGTGGTCTATCTTGTCAGCGTCAAAAGCATGTAACGGCTGCCCCATTTCCATCAAGACGTAGTTGGTTACGTCGACCAAAGGACCCAGACTTCGAAAACCGCTCCGACGCAAACGTTCCTGCATCCAAATCGGGGTTTCGGCTGCCGGATCAATACCCGTAATCAAACGCCCAAGGTACCTAGGGCAAGCTTCAGGCGAATGGATGTACAGAGGCAATTGCCGGTCGTGTTCGACCACGCTGGCTTTCGTTTCAGCTGGATGCCACTCGACCTGGTTGATGACTGCTACTTCCCGCGCAATACCTTCCATGCTCAAACAGTCAGCGCGGTTTGGGGTCAAATCGACTTCGATGATTTCATCATCCAGTTCCAGATATTCTCGAATATTCGTACCCGGTACGGCATTCGCCGGAAGGCTCATCAACCCTTCCGATGACTCGGCAAGACCCAATTCCTTCTGAGAACACAGCATGCCCGAAGACTGTACGCCACGTAGTTTGGCTGACTTAATCTTGAAATTCCCCGGCAATACCGCACCAACACATGCAGTAGGCACCTTCATACCGGATTCAACATTAGGGGCTCCGCAAACAATCTGAAGCAGATCCGGTTCGCCGACCGAAACTTCACAGACCCTGAGCCGATCGGCATCTGGATGCTGACTTAATCCCACGACTTCGCCAACAACCACGTTACTGAAGCCGGCTGCAGCCGGTTCAGTCCCGTCAACTTCGAGGCCTGCCATGGTCAACTGGTGAAGAAGCGTTTCTCGATCAATATCCGGTTTTACGAATTCCCTTAGCCAGGATTCACTAACAAGCATCGGTTTTCAGTTATTAGGTCTTGTGATTCGTTCTAGTTGACAACTGGCCGCTACTACCAGCCCGCAGGCACGGATTTAACCAAATTGCTGCAGGAACTTCAGGTCGTTTTCAAAAAAGAGCCGCAGATCATTGATCCCGTACCGTAACATGGCCAGGCGTTCAACTCCCATGCCGAATGCGAAACCGGAATATCGATCATCATCAATGTTGACTGACTGGAACACTTCGGGGTGAATCATCCCGCAGCCAAGTACCTCCAGCCAGCCTGTGTGGCTACAAACTCGACAACCTACTCCACTGCACATGACACATTCGATATCCACTTCCGCGGACGGCTCGGTAAACGGAAAGTAGGATGGCCTGAAGCGAACGGCCATCTCCTTTTCGAAAAAAGAGGTCAGAAACTGGAATAGGACTCCCTTAAGGTCTGCAAAACTGACATTCTGGTCGACCAGAAACCCTTCCACCTGATGAAACATAGGTGTATGGGTCAAATCCGAATCACAGCGGTAAACCCGTCCCGGAGCAATTATTCTCAACGGAGGTGTCGAACTTTCCATCACCCGGATTTGTACCGGGGAGGTATGCGTTCGCAAAAGGGTGTGGGGATCGAAATAGAAGGTATCATGCATTGCGCGCGCCGGATGGTTTTCCGGTATGTTCAATGCTTCGAAATTGTGATAGTCATCTTCGATTTCGGGTCCTTCAACTGCTTCAAAACCGGCACTCGCAAAGATGTAGCGGATTCGAGCTAGTGTCAGGGTAACCGGATGCAAGCTTCCATTGTTCTGACCCCGCCCCGGCAACGTGACGTCGATAGTTTCTGCAGCCAGACGTGCTTCTAGTTCAGCATTCTGAAACTCCTCCCGACGATCATTCAGGAGACTCTGAAACCGTTTCTTAGCATCGTTGATCTGCTGACCGGCGACAGGACGCTGCTCCGGGGCGAGGTCTCCAAGCCCCTTCATTCGGTCAGTAAAAACACCCTTTTTCCCGAGATACTGGACCCTGACATTATCGAGTTCCTTGAGGTTAGCTGCTTCAGCCAATTTCTGGGCGGCAGACACAAGAATTTCATCCAGACTGGCAGTCACTAGACTCACTACTCCCGGAAACCTTAAACAGGACCGCTCTCAGAATCGACTCTGGATGGAGTCGCCTGATCAGCCTTGCGCCATCTGGGCAAGTTGCGAAAATGCTTCCTTATCGTTAACGGCGAGATCCGCCAGTACCTTGCGGTCGATATCAATGGAGGCTTTCTTGAGTCCGTTCATCAAACGGCTGTAGGACATACCGCATTCCCGCGCCCCCGCATTGATTCGTACGATCCAAAGCTGACGAAATTGGCGTTTCCGCTGACGACGGTCGCGGTAGGCATACTGGCCTGCCTTGATCACCGCCTGCTTCGCTACCCGAAAAACCCGGCTACGGGCCCCATAATAACCCTTGGCCTGTTTCAGGACCTTCTTGTGTCTGGCCTTTGCCGTAACACCACGCTTTACTCTTGGCATAAAAACTCTCTCAGATATTCAGATTCGAGGTCAGGCGTAAGGCAGCATGCGAGCAGCGCTACGAACGTCCGATGCATGCAATTCCGTACCCTGACGCAGATGTCTTTTTCGCTTGGTACTCTTCTTAGTCAGAATATGCCGCCGATGTGACTGGCCGCACTTGAAAGAACCGGAAGCTCGTCGCGAAAATCTTTTTGCAGCTCCACGATTGGTTTTTATCTTAGGCATTGTAAAACTCCTTAAAACAACTACTTCTTTTTTTTCGGGGCAAGCACCATCACCATCTGCCTGCCTTCCATTTTGGGAAACTGTTCTATCGTTCCAAGCTCCTCCAATTCCTTCTCGAGTCTCTTCAGCAAATCCATGCCTAGCTCCCTATGAACCATTTCACGTCCGCGGAAGCGGACGGTAATCTTGGTTTTATCCCCATCGTTGAGAAAACGGGTCAGGTTACGCACCTTGACCTTGTAATCTCCTTCGTCTGTACCAGGTCGAAACTTGACTTCCTTCACCTGGATCTGTTTTTGCTTCTTCTTGGCCGCTTGCTGTTTCTTGTTCTGTTCGAACCGAAACTTGCCGTAGTTCATTATCCGGCATACAGGTGGATCGGCGTTGGGCGAAATTTCGACAAGATCAAGATCCGCATCGTAGGCAATCTGTTTAGCCTCATCCAAGCGAACAACTCCTGCCTGTTCTCCCTCCGCATCGATTAGTCGGATCACCGATCCGGTGATCGCGTCGTTCAACCGGCTTTCTTTATCTGCAGCGATACCCTGTTCCCCCTAGTTCGTTAATTTGGTTAATGGTTTCCGTTTAAATTAAACTGATTTACACACTCTTCCAGGCTCAACGAGCCTAGATCCTCGCCTTTCTGACTGCGCACGGATACAGTAGCATTCTCCATTTCCTTGTCTCCAACGATAAGTAGGTAGGGAATACGCTGGATCGAGTGCTCGCGGATTTTAAATCCGATCTTCTCATTTCTCAAGTCTAAATTGACCCGATACCCTTGTTTTTTAAGGTTTCGGCAAACATTCTCGGCATATTCTGCATGACGGTCGGCAATCGTCATCACTACCGCCTGGACCGGCGCTAACCATAGCGGGAAATTTCCGGCGTGATGTTCTATCAGGATTCCGATAAACCGTTCCACCGATCCGAGTACTGCACGATGCAGCATCACCGGCACCTGTTTCGAACTGTCCTCGGCAACATAGTGCGCACCCAACCGACCCGGCATGGAGAAATCAACCTGGATGGTTCCACACTGCCAGATCCGGTTCAAACAGTCTTTCAGGGAAAATTCGATCTTGGGGCCGTAAAAAGCACCTTCCCCCGGCTGCAGCTCCCATTCCAGGCTCTTATGATTAAGCGCTTTTTCGAGCGCTTCTTCAGCCTTGTCCCAAACAGCGTCATCCCCGACCCGGTTTTCTGGCCGAGTGGACAACTTCACCAGTATGTCCTGAAAACCAAAATCCCTGTACACCTCGAAGAGCAGATCAATGAATGCAGAGACTTCTTCCTGGATCTGCTCTTCCATGCAGAAGATGTGAGCATCATCCTGAACGAAGTTTCTTAGCCGCATCAGGCCGTGGAGCGTCCCGGAAGGCTCATTTCGGTGACAAGATCCGAATTCGGCCATCCTAATCGGCAACTCACGGTAACTTTTAAGGCCCTGGTTAAAGATCTGCACATGACACGGACAATTCATCGGCTTAATCGCATAATCCCGGTTCTCCGACTGAGTCGAGAAAATCATGTCGCCAAACTTGTCCCAGTGTCCCGATTTCTCCCAAAGACTCCGATCGACTACTTGCGGAGTCTTGACCTCCGTGTATCCGTGATATCTCAGTTTTTCGCGGATGTAATCCTCGATCAGTCGGTAAATGGTCCAACCCTTGTCATGCCAGAACACCATGCCAGGAGCTTCTTCCTGGGTATGAAACAGACCCAGGGCCTTACCGATTTTTCGATGATCGCGTTTTTCTGCTTCCTTGAGGCGGTGCAGATAGGCTTTCAGTGCTTTCTTGTCAGACCAGGCAGTCCCGTAGATCCGCTGCAACATTTCGTTGTTCGAATCGCCGCGCCAGTAGGCCCCAGCAATTTTCATCAACTTGAATGCACCCAGTCGGGAAGTATTCGGGACGTGTGGGCCCCGGCAAAGATCGGTGAACCCCCCCTGTTGGTACACCGATATAATCTCATCTTCCGGCAGGTCGTGGATAATCTGAGCCTTGTACGCCTCCCCCCTCTCGCTGAAATATTTGACGGCTGGCTGCCGATCCATGATATTTCTTTTTACGTCGATTCCCTCACCGACGATCGCATGCATTTCTTCTTCAATCCGCTCAAGATCTTCTGGTGTGAATGGCCGTTCGTAAGAGAAATCGTAGTAAAACCCGTCTTCGATTACCGGGCCTATGGTAACCTGGACGTCCGGAAAAACGCGCTTGACGGCTTGTGCAAGAAGGTGGGCTGTCGAATGCCGAATAATCTCCAGTCCTTCTTCGTCGCGGCCCGTGATAATGGAAACACTTGCATCATCACTAATCACGTGACCGCAATCGACAAGCCGATCATCGACACGACCGGCCAGCGCAGCTTTACCCAGCCCGGGTCCAATCGCCTGTGCGACATCCATGACGGTAACGGCACCATCAAACTGGCGCTTCGAACCGTCGGGCAGAGAGATTGCAAGCATGTTCGGAACTTGTGAATCGGTCAAATAAGAGAAAGCAGATTGCCCTTAAAACCATTAAAGCACCGCGATGCGATGCTTTAATGGTTTGGTAGGCGCGATTGGAGTTGAACCAACGACCCCCACCATGTCAAGGTGGTGCTCTAACCAGCTGAGCTACGCGCCTGTAAAATTAATCTGAGTATTCTACTCTAGTTAGACCCTAAGCGAAAGTAGGCAGCGGGATTTATCTCGCTAATAGTGGGTCGACTCGTTGCTGGTTATACCCCGCCCTAGATCACCGTGGTCAGGCGATTAACGCTCGACGAATCTTCTGGATTTCGTCCCTGACTCGAGTCGCCTCCTCGAACTCGAGTTCTTTCGCGTGCTGATACATCTCATCTTCGAGCTTGCAAATCAATTTGGCTGTTTCCCTGGGGGATGCGGCTACGTAATCGATGCTGGCCTCGGCAACTTCAGTAGCACCACGCCTTCCCGAGGCAAGACCCGCGCCGGGAATCCTAACCTCTAGGATATCCGTGATCGATTTCTTGATCGACTTTGGCTCGACACCGTGTTGCTGATTGTATTTCATCTGCTTGACCCGGCGCCGTTCGGTTTCTTCGATAGCTATCCGCATTGAACGGGTGATCCGATCACCGTAAAGGATGGCCTTGCCTCGGATGTTTCTTGAAGCGCGTCCCACGGTCTGAATCAGGGACACCGCGGACCGGAGAAAACCTTCCTTGTCAGCATCCAGCACGGCCACCAGTGAGACCTCCGGGAGATCCAACCCCTCGCGCAAAAGGTTGATCCCCACGAGCACATCAAACTCTCCTAGCCTCAAATCCCGAATAATCTCAACCCGTTCCACGGTATCAATGTCCGAATGAAGGTACCTGACTAGGACGCCGTGCTCTTGAAAATAATCGGTCAAGTCTTCCGACATTCGTTTTGTCAGCGTGGTCACGAGAACCCTTTCGCCTGCCTTAGCCCGCAGGTTGATCTCGGAAAGCAGGTCGTCAACCTGACTCAGGGCTGGACGAACCTCGATTTCCGGATCGATCAATCCGGTAGGCCGCACCACCTGCTCGATGACAGAGCCCGATTGCTCTGTCTCATATTTTCCCGGTGTTGCCGATACATAAACCCTCTGCGGGGCCCTGATTTCAAACTCGTCGAAACGCAGCGGCCGGTTGTCCAGCGCCGAAGGCAGCCGAAAACCGTATTCCACCAGGGTTTCCTTGCGCGATCGATCTCCACGGTACATAGCACCCAACTGAGGAACGGAAACATGGCTTTCATCGATAATCAGCAGACCATCGTCCGGCAAGTAGTCGAACATTGTTGGTGGTGGCTCGCCGGATTCTCTGCCGGACAGGTAACGAGAATAATTTTCGATCCCAGAGCAGTAGCCCACTTCGAGGATCATCTCCAAATCAAACATCGTGCGCTGCTCCAGTCGCTGAGCCTCAACAAGCTTGTTGACAGAGCGCAATTGTTCGAGCCTTTCCCGAAGCTCTAGCTTGATCTTGTCGATCGCAGTCAGCAGGGTTTCGCGCGGGGTAACGTAATGGGATTTCGGATAAACCGTATACCGAGCCACCCTGCTCATGATTTCCCCGGTCAACGGATCGAACAGCGACAACCGCTCAATTTCGTCATCGAACAACTCAATCCGCAACGCCTCCTTCTCGGATTCCGCCGGATAGACATCGATAACTCCACCTCGCACCCGGTAAGTGGCCCGTCGCAGTTCGGTATCGTTCCGAGTGTACTGCATCTCGGCAAATCGCCTCAGAATCTTTCGCTGATCAATGATGTCGCCTCGTACAAGATGCAGCACCATCGCAAAATATGATTCCGGTTCCCCAAGACCGTAAATTGCGGAAACCGTGGCCACCACCACCGTGTCCTTGCGCTCCAGAAGGGCTTTGGTAGCGGAAAGACGCATCTGCTCGATGTGTTCATTCCGTGAAGCATCTTTCTCGATATAGGTGTCGGAGGCAGGAACGTAAGCCTCCGGCTGGTAATAATCGTAGTAGGAGACAAAGTATTCCACGGAGTTTTCGGGGAAGAATTCCTTCATTTCCCCATAGAGCTGAGCCGCGAGGGTCTTGTTCGGCGCCA
>JANXGZ010000182.1 GCA_024958995.1 Methylococcales bacterium
ATAAGAAAGAGATCGGGAGCCGGTTTTGGGGTGATAGCCTGATCCCGAGTGATGCGAATTGGAAACTCCTCAGACAATCCGGCGTATTTCAGGCACTTGTCAGCGTAGACAGCCTGGCTGTTGGTCGCCAGAGCATAGGGGATCGAACGGATCTTCAGGATTTCCAGCAATTCATCGAGTCCGGGCTTTCGTGGAATCCCTGATTGTTCAACCTTTTCGTGCCAGAACCGTGCGCTCTCCTGCCTGAAGTCAGTAGTGGGAAATTGGGCCCCGAAGCGGGATCTCAGGATTTTTTCAATCAGATCGTAGGGTTTGCCCGTGAACCGTCGGACAAGGGCGTCATTTAGTGGGTAACCTAGCGCCTTGCCGGCGGCTTTCCAGGCCTCCCGGTAGGTTGTCTCGGAATCGATGGCGAGTCCATCGAGGTCAAAGATTATCGCGCCGAACGGGGGTAGAAATTTCAGCGTCATGAGCAGGCTCAGGCTGTTGATCTCAGGACCTTGATGTACTCGCCGGGCGCTTCTCGCGAAGAACCGATGACAAGACGACGCGTCCCTGATACCGATTCTTCCACAATACCTTCTGCGAGGACGGTTTCTCCGACCCGAGCCTGGCCCGTGAAGGTCGGAGTAAAGCAGCAGATTTCTTCGATTTCGTGATGGCGGATCCGATAGATGGACGGGTGATCGAAGGCATGTTGGTCATCGGTGACTTCAGCAGTCACTTGTTGAAAACCGGTTTTTCGGTAGGACTGCTCAGTATCGTACCCGGCTTCCGAAACGAGGCCGAAATCGATCTTGGTGCCGGAGATCAAGGCCTTATTGTATTTGCGCTTTTCGTGCCAGATGTATTCATTGAGGCTCAGGCTGCAGCCGCGCCGTTCGTAGGAATCTTTCCACTGTGCTTTAGTCAATGGGTCAAGGGTGCCTTGATGGATCGCCCGTTCAAGGGTCCTTCTGAGCACTATAAACTGATTTCTTCCATAGATTACGACATCAATGTCCGAGCGGGGGTTTTGAGCTCCGATGAGTAGGGATCCGGTAACACCGAGGTCGGAAATCAGTAATCCTCCTTCGGTCAGAAGTTTGCAAACGAAGGCGAGCTTGTTTTCCAGTAGGTCAGGCGTTTTCTTGTTGATAATTTCAGTCAGACGGTTGGACGGTTGGTGGTGGACAGAAACTCGGTCTTCGGGTACTCCGTGCAAGCTGGCATCGCGTCTCTTCGAATGGAACAGGTAGTGCGGAAAACGGGCCGCGAGAAGACCATTTGCCTCCTTCGTTTCTACCTTCCTTAATCCGTCTCCGTTCCGGATATACCGGAGGAAGCAAAGGGATCGCCCTTCCTCTGTTTCATCAACCAGTACTGCGAAAACCAAGCCCTCGGACGTTTCGAGAAAATCACGGGAACGAATGGGCATGGGCGGGTGATGACCGGTCAGTGCTGGAAGGATTCTGGAAAAAGAGCACTGCTACCATCCATGTCCCCGGTATCGCGGTAGAGTAACGGCGCGATGGCGGTTTGGTTTAGTTTCCCAGCGGTCACCCTGGCAATGACGACAACGTGGTCGCCGGCCGAGGTTTCATGGCTGTATTCGCAATCCATCCATGCGAGTGCATGGTCGAGGATCGGCATCTGGGCCGGCGAAAGATGCCAGGGTACCGAGCCAAGTTTGTCTACGTCGAGGGCTGGTTTGCCGAAGTGCGCGGCTATTTCTTGTTGTTTACAGCTCAGAATATTCACTGAAAAACGTCCCGACGCCTTGATCAGTGGCCACGAGGAGTGACTCGGGTTGATGCTCAGTGCAAGCAGCACGGGGTCAAAGGAAGCCTGGGTCAGCCACGCAGCGGTAAATGCATTGTGTTTCCCCCCGTTGCTGACGCCGATTACGTAAACACCGTGGGAAAGGCAGCGGAAAATGCGGGAGATTGATTCACCCATGATTGCCGGGGCCGCGACCCTTTCCGCGGTAGAAACCCGTTTCGGTCAGTACCCCGTCGAGATAAACATCATGATCATCCATTGGAACTTGCTCAAAAACTTGCGCTTGGAAACCGGCTCCGATCAGTTCACAGTCGTGCCGGACTTCGTGCAACAGGCGGTCATAGTAGCCCTTGCCGTTGCCCAGTCGCCCTCCGTTCACATCGAAAGCGACGCCCGGGACCAGAGCCAGGTCGATCTCCCCGGGTGGAACTTCTTTTCCCGGTTCGCCCCATCGGTCTTTCGGCGGTTCCATGATATTCCACATGCCCGCCACCAATTCATTCAGAGATTCAATTCGCCAGAGGCCGAGCTTGTTGTTGCCCTGTTCGTTCACCGTACAGTAGGGGATGACGATGCACTTGCCGGTTTCAAGCGAGGCTCGAACGGCCTTGTGCGTTCGAACTTCGCTCCGGCAATCGAGGTAGTAGAGAATAGTGTCTGCTGAGCGGTAACGGCCCAGCGCGGCAAATGCATGGCAGATCAGCTCACTGGCCTGGTCCTTGTCCGGTTGGTTGAGGCGGGCTGAATAGGCCTTTTCCCGGAGCTCCTTCTTTTTCAGGGCAAGTGTCTTAGGTTGCCACGGGGCATCGCTCAATCCATTGCACCAATGATCGCCCTGGCCATTTCGTCGGTTCCGGTGCGCGAAGCAGGATTCAGGTCGGGGGTTACATATTTGCCCTCGTCGATGATCTGTTCTACGGCGTGGGTGATTCGGTTTGCCGCCTGGTCTTCACCAACGTGCCTGAGCATCATGACCCCGCCAAGAAGAACCGCGACCGGATTGGCGATGTTCTGTCCAGCGATATCGGGAGCGCTGCCATGAACTGCTTCAAATAGAGCGGCGTCATGGCCGATGTTGGCTCCAGGAACCATGCCCAGGCCGCCGACTAGGCCAGATGTAAGGTCCGAGAGAATGTCGCCAAACATATTGGTCGTGACGATGACATCGAACTGGTGAGGATCCATGACCAGATGCATGCAGGTTGCATCAATGATTCGTTCATCGCACTCGATCTCCGGATAGCGTGGAGCGATCTCCCGTGCAATCTTCAGGAAAAGGCCCTGGCTGAACTTCAGGATGTTGGCCTTGTGCGCCACCGTGACCTTTCTGCGCTGGTTTTTTTTTGCATATTCAAAGGCGAATTCGATGATTCGTTCCGTACCTTCACGGGTGATTACCGCGATGCTTTCAGCGATGTTCTTTTTTATCCCAATGTAGTGTTCGAGCCCGGCGTACAGTCCTTCTGTGTTTTCACGGATCACGACGATATCGATGTCGTGGTAGCGCGAATCGATACCGTTCCAACTTTTCGCAGGCCGGATGTTGCTGTAGAGGTCAAATTCCTGCCGCATCGCGACATTGATGCTTCGAAATCCCTCGC
This sequence comes from Methylococcales bacterium, assembly GCA_024958995.1. GTDB lineage: Bacteria > Pseudomonadota > Gammaproteobacteria > Methylococcales > UBA1147 > UBA1147. Next base: position 3,363 of record JANXGZ010000182.1, read on the forward strand.
CAAGTTGGGTTGTCAGAGGACCTTTGAAAACGAGCCGAGTTCTGTGTATGGACTCCAGTGTTTGGTCAGGCAGGGGCGTATTAAATTGCTCCTGTGCGGCAAGGCCGGCATGCTGTTCTTCCCATTCGATTTCGACTCCCGATGCATCGATGACACTTACTGCCGCATCCATGATGGAAGGCCCAATGCCATCTCCCTTGATCAACGTTACCTTGTGCATTTGGCGTTCTCGAATTGTCAAAGGGCTAATTTTCGCATACTCGTTTTGCGATTGTAAGCTGGTTGACTGGCTATAGATCCTATATTATTGGGTCAGACTGACTATTACGGAAAGCGGTTAGAAACCCGTTTTCGCAGTTGGGAATCTCGGTGGATTAAGAAGTCAGAGCGACAGTACCATCCGCGCTGATTCGGTGGAAGCGTCGTTGTTACCGGTCTTCAGCTAAAACCCAGCTACTGAAGGTCTGATGGGATCGAAACTTGTGAAAAACTGAGCACATTGGTCTTCGTTTCCGGGGTCGTAATATAGTTCCCGAAGTTGCATTTGTCCTTTCTCTCCAAGCGGTATGCCTGGAATCATGGTGTGAAAGGTTTCACCCCCAAGCAATTGCAGAGATACGGTTTGGTAGAGTCGAGACAGCTGTTGCTCCCGAATCATGGTATCGAGCATGTGCGGTCCGGCGATCAGATACATCCGGAAGTATCCAAGTCCCCTGAGAGCCTCGACCAGGGCTTGGCCCGATACCATTTTCC
>JANXGZ010000230.1 GCA_024958995.1 Methylococcales bacterium
TAAGCAACGCATTCTCCCCTATTGGCCACCAGAAACCGGGGTTTTCTGGCTATGCCGAGGCAGAAACGAAACTAGTCCCTACGGGTCAATGACACCGGCAAGCCGGTGACTGAACAAGCTGGTTCACCGAGTGTAGGTCAAAAAATGCCCGACTGGATGCGTAGATCCAATCGGGCATTTGTGCTGCCTTACTACAGCCAGCCCCCCATTAATCGTTTAGTTTATCGAACGACCAACGATAGAATCGAGACCCCTTTCCATCACTCCGTCAATTTTCTTGGTCTCTGGCATCATTTTCTTGCTTCCGCCAAAAGATTCGTTGCCCCCTCGAATTCCCAAACTCGATTTCGAAACCCCGCTTTTGCTGCCGACCAACACAGATTTAATTGTGCTCACCTCTGGCCCCCTATCCAACGCCTACTGTAAGAAACAACACGATAACCACTTCAACTGATACTTTTAGCGATCTTTCGAATGTTCTTCACAACACCGCAGACGAAAAACCAATATCAATATCTTGTGATTTGTTTTTTACAAATTCGTTGAACTAACAATACCATCTCATTGAAATCGTTTCAAACATTTGTATCACAATAGACGCAGAACAGGTTTCAAAACAAAACAGGGACACAGTCGAATGGAATGCAGGAAGGTCCCGTCAGGAGGGAATGATCATCGGAATAACCACCTTGCATCATCCAATCAAACAAACTTGGTCGATCGACTGACAACAGGGCTCCAAAAACCGGGGAGCAAGCTCAGGCGTGCTGACGGGGGAAATCGATGATCATTCTTAACCCGGGTTGGTTATCGGAGAGCCTGATCGGAGCCGCATGCAATGCAGCGACTGCAGCCACGAGACTGAGTCCCAGGCCGTTACCAGGGCTGCTACGACTGGATTCCAGTCGGTAGAAACGCTGGAACACCTTGCTTCTTTGCTAAGGGGGAATGCCTGTCCCCGAATCCGCTATGGCCAAAGTGACATAATCGGGCCCTGGCAATAGGCTCACGTTGATTTCTCCCTGCTCCGGCGCATACTTAATCGCGTTGTCGAGAAGGTTTGCCATCAACTGGGAAAGCAAGCCCCTGTCGCCGAGGATGATTAGGGGGTCGGGCGGAATCGATATTTTCACCCTCTGCATTTTTTCTTCGGCCAAGGGTTCGTAAAACTCAACCGCATCGCTGACCACCGCCACCAGATCCACGTCGACCAGGTAATCCGGCTGCGATTCGGATTCAATACGGGCAATCTTGAGCAATGCGTTGAATGTTGCCAACAGTTCGTCGGCTTCTTGGATAGCCGGGTCCACCGAGTCGGTATCGCCTTCGCTGCGCGATCTGGATTTCAGTTCATCGAGATGATTCCGCAGTCGGGCAAGCGGTGTACGCAGATCATGGGCAATGTTATCTGATACCCGGCGTACCCCTTCCATCAGTTCCTCAATCCGGTCCAGCATCTGGTTGAGGTTGTTAGACAACTGGTCAAAATCATCTCCGGTATTGTCGGTGTAGATGCGGCGCGACAGGTCGCCGTTAATGATTTCATTACTGGCTTGGTTGATCATTTCGATCCTCCGCAGAAACCCGCGAGCCAGCGTAACTCCCCCAAGTATCGCCATGATGCCCGCCGCAACAAGACCCCAAGAGAGAGTTCTGGCGATGGCATTCCGACTCATTTCCAGATCGTACAGGTCCCGGCCAACGATCAATTGAAAACCTTCGGGCAACGTGGACCAGCGAGCTCGCGCCCAATGCGGAATATCATCCCCGTGCCCCCGCCCCTTCAGGCGGAAATTGATCCATCCATCTGCAGTGCCTTTGATGTCAGGCCATTGATCCAGGTTTCCGGCTTGGATGTTCTTGCCGTAATCAGCCAACAGCAAGATGTCCGATCCAATTGAATCGGATGCTACGCGCTTGGATATGACCTGTTGTAACCCACCCATGCCACTGTCCCGGTAGCGCTCCTTCAACCCATTTAGGGCCGCATTGATGGTCTCGTCGGTGCGCTGAGCCATGTAACTCGACGTGTAAAAATAAATAAATCCCATCAGCATCACGGCCGACAAAATGAACACTGACACACAACTCATAGTCAGTAGGAAAGTCGAACTGCGAAAAAGGCTAATCTGGCGCACGAAGACAATACCCAGCACCCCTGATTGTCTGCAAAAGGGCGTAATCGAAATCGCGGTCAATCTTACCGCGCAGTCGGCTGATGTGAACGTCGATCACATTGGTCTGAGGATCGAAATGATAGTCCCACACATTTTCCAGAAGCATTGTCCGGGTAACAACCTGCCCGGTATGGCGCATTAGATATTCCAGCAAGCGGAACTCGCGAGGCTGAAGTTCGATCAGCATTCCACCACGGCGGACCTCTCGGGAGAGCAGATCTATTTCCAGGTCACCCACTGCCAGGCTTGTCTTCGATGTTTCTCCATCCGAACGCCTCATCAGAGCATCCAGTCTGGCCAAGAGTTCGGAAAATGCAAAAGGCTTGACCAGGTAATCGTCACTCCCGGCATTCAGCCCCTGCACCCTATCGGCTACTTCGCCCAGCGCACTCAGGACCAAAACCGGGGTCTTTTTCTTCGCTGCCCGCAGGGTTCGAACCACCGATAACCCATCCAGCTCGGGCAGCATTCGATCGATCACGATGACGTCGTATTCGTTCTCCATTGCCATGAACAGGCCGTCCTTTCCATCGGCGGCATGGTCAACATTGTGGCCGCTTTCCCGGAGTCCCTTGCAAAGGTAAGCCGCAGCCTTGATATCGTCTTCTACCACCAGGAGGTGCATGCGTTTTTACTGCCTCGAAATCATGGTTCAAATCCGAACGGAGGGCCCAGTACCCTGCACGGCCTCCGCGCCAACATTGCGGCAAAACTTCTCCAGCCAAAAATTAACAAACTGTAATGTTCTGTTAATGGAGAGGCAATCTTGTTCGGACTAAGATACAAGCCAGTTCAAGATTTTATCGGTTTCGGTCGTCTTTACCAAAAACGACCGCGGTAAAACATTTAGATTTAGACTTTGCTATTAACCCCAAGGCAATGGATTGCCATCATTAAACCGGTGCTTCGCCTGCACCGGTTTTTTATTGAATGTAGGTTTCGTGCGCCGTCATCCAAATCTTCTGGAACGTGGAGGTCAGGGCGTCACCCCCGCGACTGATCCAGGAATCAATTTCCCCGGGTGAGAACCAGCCCCCTCCCTGAATCTCTGTTACGTTGAGACGAAAAGGCCCGTCATCTATCAATCGGTATACGGTACAGAATTCCATGCCTGTTTCCGGAGTGGCTTCCGTTTTGAATAGGCGTTCAAACCGGCCGGGTGCATCGATCCCAAGTTCTTCGCGCACCTCTCTGGCCACGCAGTCGCCGTAATCCTCCCCGGCATCTACATGGCCCGCCGCCGAAGAATCCCACAAACCCGGATTCCTATCTTTCAACATAGAACGCTGCTGCAAAAACAGGCGACCGGATGAATTGAAAACAAGTGCGTGGACAGCCCGGTGAATCAGGCCCAACCGATGGATTTCGGTTCGCGTTCGCTGTCCGATGACACAATCCATCTCGTCGACCACGTCCAATATTTCATAATCAGTATCCGCCATCAGAACTCCGCTGGATGCTCATGTTCACGTTCATGCTCTCTGCCAACCCGATAGATTAACGCCGCCAATGTACCCAACCCATGACTTCAGTTTATCCTACCCGTGATGACTTCAATCTGTTTCAGTATAGCGTTTGGGTCACGATAATCGATCCGCAGACGATCGTATTCCCGCCGCCGGTGACTCAGAACCAGTGAAGGGAACCCCGCCACTCCCAACTTGCGGCAAAAAGCGATCTGCCAGTCGAGCTCGGCACGGGTTTCCGGCGCGTTTAAATCCCCGCTGAAGCGGGTCATATCCAATCCCAGGCCACTGGCAAGGTCAATCAGAACCGAATGATCCGATGGGTTGCGCGCTTCAAGATAATACGCCTGCTGAATCGCGTGGATCATGTACGCCTCCAGTTCCGGCGCCTGCCGGCTCGCTGCGATCACCGCCCGACAGGCCGGGTAAGTCGATCTGCGAGGCGTACAGTGTTCCCAAAAATCGAAGTTGAAACGTGTCCCTGGCACCTCGATTTCGATAACCTGCCAGATCCCCCGAATCTTTTCGCGCAGTACCCCGGGCATCGGCTGCTCAGCGTCCGGTGCAAGCCCTCCGAGGATTGTTTCAATCCTAACCGTTCCCTCCAGGGCGGCTACCAAACGGTTCCAGACTGGCGCAAAGGCCCAGCACCAGCTACACATCGGATCATGAACGTAATACAGCCTGTTGTCGCCATATTGCCAATGATCGTCTGAAGGATAGTCAGTCACGGCGCGCTCCCTACTATTGTACCAACGTCCACCCGATCACCGACCTTGATATTTTTTCCAACAAACCAATTGGCGGGCATTTCAAGAGCAAAGCGTGCCGGCCTCGCAGAGCGATAGCGAGGGGTCGTATCCATCGGTTGCATTTCCATCATGTTCATTATCGCGCCCTTGGAATCCAGAAAGGCGATCGAGAGCGAAATCCGAGTATTTTTCATCCAGAAACTCAGGATGCGATCCGTGGGATAAACGAACAGCATCCCACTGTCATCCGGCAAAGAATCACGAAACGAAACACCACAAGCTCGCTGTTCGGGCGTCACGGCCAATTCAACAGTAACCGGGATGTCCCCGACTCTAATCTGTCGGCTGACGTATGCGCGCCCACAAGCCGGGCTTTCGGGCGAAGCAGAGAAAAGAAAAAATCCGAAAACACAAAAAATAACAGCCGCCGCCATCAGCCGGATCAAATTCACTCTCGAAAACCCAATGAAACGGAGCCAGCCATGAAGCCTGAGGCATCAACAGGCC
>JANXGZ010000220.1 GCA_024958995.1 Methylococcales bacterium
GCAGAAAGGATAGTTTTCTGCCGCGATACCGGCTTTGGTAAGGGCGTTGAATATGGTTGATTTGCCGACGTTCGGTAATCCGACGATACCGCAGTGTAATGCCATGATGGGTTGCTGGGTTTGTTGAATCAGTGGGTAGGGGTTACCCGGTCGTAGTGATCGTCAAACTGGACAATACCGGTGAATCAGGTAACCGCCCATTCTACGATCTCTCGCCGGCAAGATCCAGCAGAATCCCACGAATTATTATGATATAGCGCTAGCCTGGTCAATGCTTCCTGCGCAGACCTTCGGCCGGGCAGGTGTTATTGTCAATTGCTTCGAACGGCCGTAATGTTTTGCCCGGTGAGGTTAGGTGTTACGCCGGTCTGTCTACCAGGTGGCTACCTGACTGGCGGTATGTCCCATTTTCCAAGTTTCCGTCGAACGGCAATCTAGTCGTACTTGATGTACTTGAATCGCGGGTCTTCCGGAGTCCCTTCCAGCGACCCATTTTCCAGGCCAGGTTGCCACATGACGACTTCCTCGATTTTACGGGCCAGTTCGAAATCCTTGTTGGTGATACCCTTTGCCGCATGATTCATCAGTTTTACCGTGACAAAGGCATAAGAAACTGTCAGGTCGGGATGGTGAAATGCCGCCTCGGATAGGTGTCCTACCGTGTTGACTACCATCAACGTGCCCTTCCAGCCACTGGTCTTGTATTTTCTTCGGATCCAGCCTTTTTCCAAGTTCCATTTCGGCAATTCTTCCCTCAAGCGGCTTTCGATCTCTTCATCGCCGTACTTTTCTTCGTGGTTTCGATCTCTCCAACCCATCGGATTCTCCTTTGCCGGTTGTACTGATACGATTCAGACTAATACGCCGCCGTATCCCGGGTCAAACCGGCCTCTGTATCCTGATGCAAAATGATTTGAGAGCCGCAGAATCCTACTGAATACAGCGACCGGGAGTAGGGGTTCCAAATGTTGTTGGAACCGAATAATTTGCGTGCTTGAAGACGTAACTGGATCTTGTAATATGACCGGTCGTTCTGTGGAGGAGCTAGTAGCAACCCTGCTATGCACGTTATATAATCCTTCGGATCTACAGGGAAAGTGGGTATCTTAATGCTGGCTGGGCTTTGCCTGTCTGGTAGCCTAATCTGTCCGTTTTTCCGAAATCAAACCCCCTTGAACAACGCGGCTGGTTCGTGAACAGAAATAAAAGTATCCGTGTCATTGCTCCGGGCCGCCTTCACATGGGATTCCTTGACCCGAGTGCTAGCCTGAAGCGAAAGTTCGGGAGTCTCGGGGTTGCGCTGAAGGAAATTGCTACCGAAATAACCGTGCGGAGGGCTCCGGTCCTGTCGGTTACTGGGCCCCAGTCGGGCCGGGTGCGAAAGTACGTGGAACAACTCACGGCTGCGCTGGCAGTGCCGGGAAACTTGCACGTGGAGATACAACGGGCGATACCGGAACACGTCGGACTTGGCTCGGGTACGCAGATGGCCTTGGCTGTTGGGTTCGCGGTGAATCATTTGTTCGACCTGGGTTTTTCTGTTCGGGAGATTGCCGGTTTAACCGAACGCGGAGCCCGTTCCGGGATAGGAATAGGGACCTTCGAAAAAGGCGGTTTGATTGTCGATGGCGGTCGATCTTCTGCAACCGGAACTCCGCCGACTATTGCCCGAATTAACGTTCCTTCGCGCTGGCGATTCATCCTGGTCTTCGATGAACGTGAGCAGGGTTTAAATGGCAGTGGGGAACTGCAGGCGTTTAGGAAGCTTCCTCCGTTTCCCGAGTCCCGCGCTGCCAGAATTTGTCACCTTTTACTGATGAAAGGCCTGCCGGCGTTGGTGGAAGAGGATATCGATGCTTTCGGCGATGCGATCACCGAAATTCAGCAATCGGTCGGTGATTATTTCGCGCCGGCACAGGGTGGCCGGTTCATGAATCCTGAAGTTGAAAAAGCGGTGGCCTGGCTGGGAGAGCGGGGAGCGGTCGCCATGGGCCAGAGTTCTTGGGGTCCAACCGGTTTCTGCCTGGTGGACAGCGAAGATCGTGCCCGAAGCTTGGTGCGGGAAATGACCTCACTTTCTGCCTGTTCGTCGGAGCTCCGTGTCGAAATCGCCAGCCCGGAGAATGATGGAGAGGATTGCCGTTGGCACGCGTTTCACGAAGCCCGGCCAGTAGGGTTGGGTCAGCCGGTATAATCAACGCCCGGATATGCCGGATACGGGGTACACCCAAGAACTGATTCTCGTTGGCCTTTCGGCCAGGGTACTTGCGGAATCCGCGGCCCGCGGCGGGATCAAGGCCACCGCTATCGATCTTTTCGCTGATCTTGATACCAGAGAAGCGGCACACTGCATTGCAGTGTCATCGTTGTTGGAAGGTCATCTTATTGCTGCCATCAAGCATGCATTTCCCGGAAATTCCAGTCCGCGGCTGGTGTATGGAAGCGGTATTGATACCGATCCTGACCTGGTTCGTTCCCTGTCGCAAACAGTCGATTTGATCGGCAACCCAGCTGGGGTGTTGGAAATCATTAATAGCCCTGATCAGTTTTTTGCTCTGCTTGATTCGTTATCAATTCCCTACCCGGAAAGCTGCTTCCAAAAACCGGTGAATCCC
>JANXGZ010000072.1 GCA_024958995.1 Methylococcales bacterium
TGTTTTGAACATGGGGACCAGAAAGGTCGCCGTCTTGCCTGTCCCCGTTTGCGCCTGGCCGGCCACGTCGCGCCCCTGCAATGCGATTGGTAGGGCCATTTTCTGTATGGGGGTGCAGAATTCGTAATTGCCGTATTGCAGGCCCTGGAGTAGTTCGGGGGCCAGTTCGAAACTGTCGAACCTCGTCCCTGTAAGGATGGTATGAGTCATGCTTTTGGGTGTTCGTTGGGATCCAGTCGTTGTTTTCATCCGGTTTCAGGCCAGGTAAGCGCTGGGCCAGACGGAAGCAGCAACCTCTACCTCGTCAGCAGGCGATTCGGATGCCTCGCCGAAAGTGCTTTCGTTGCTGGCTAAGCAAAGGCTTAGCCCAATATAAAACGGACAGCATAACCTAATTCTGTGTAGAAGGCCTATCCAAAAGTATCTGAGACATGGAATCAGACTTGTTTGGCTCCGTACCGATGGTGCCGCGGTTCTTCGGTCAGTGGTTTTACCCGGGTTAGTGGTTGCATTTGCCTGGTTAATGCGACAGACTTTGACGATCTAGTCGTAATCTGTTCTTGCTGGTGTCAAAAGGACAGTCTTTTAGCCGCCCCCTCATCAATCCTTCTTAATCCTGGATTATATGTTCCATGAGGGGTGGTATTTCATGATAAAACCCACGGAGAAATAAGTGAGCGATTCTATTATCCACGTAACGGACAATAATTTTGACGAAACCGTTCTAAAGGCTGAATTACCGGTGTTGGTTGATTACTGGGCCGAATGGTGCGGGCCGTGCAAAATGATTGCACCGGTGCTTGAAGAAATCGCGTCCGACTACCAGGGCAAGGTGACGGTTGCCAAACTGAACATTGATGAAAACCCGGCCACTCCGCAGCATTACGGGGTTCGTGGAATCCCCACCCTGATACTGTTCAAGGATGGCGAAGTCGAAGCAACCAAGGTTGGCTTGGCGTCCAAAGCTCAGCTTGCCGACTTTCTCGATGGGAACCTCTAATCAGGGTATCCGTCCGGTGGCGCGTGCTGGACGGCCCACGAATACTGTGCTACTTTAACCTCAGAAAATCGCTTTCCCTTTCAAAAGGCGCCGGCTGGCGTCAAACTCTCCTCGTTCCATTCAAAGGCCCCTGTTTGGGGTTTTATAGCCTCATGGCTATCTCAAATCTGAATTCTGAAGAATATGAATCTTACTGCCCTCAAGCGACAACCCGTACCCGAAATTATCCAGGCTGCATCGGCCCTCGGCATTGAGAGCATCGGCCGAGCTAAGAAGCAGGATCTGATTTTTGCCATCCTGAAGAAGCGCGCAAAGGGTGGGGAGGACATCTACGGGGACGGTGTTGTGGAGATTTTGCAGGATGGCTTCGGTTTTCTTCGGTCACCGGGGAGCTCATATCTCGCGGGACCCGATGACATCTACGTATCGCCCAGCCAGATCCGGCGCTTCAATCTTCGTACCGGCGACACTATTTCCGGCAAAATCCGGCCCCCGAAGGACAATGAGCGTTACTTCGCGTTGCTGAAGCTCGAGAAGATCAATCACGATGCACCGGAAAATGCCAAGCACAAGATGCTCTTTTCCAATCTGACCCCGTTGTTTCCAAATCAGCGTTTTACCCTGGAGATGGGGAATGGTTCGACTGAAGATCTGACCGCACGGGTCATCGATCTGGTGGCGCCCATCGGCAAAGGCCAAAGAGGTCTGATCGTATCTCCGCCAAAAGCGGGTAAGACGATAATCCTGCAGCACCTGGCGAATTCCATCGAACAGAATAATCCGGAATGTGTGCTGATTGTTCTTCTGATCGATGAACGACCAGAAGAAGTCACGGAAATGCAACGCTGCGTGAAAGGCGAGGTGGTGTCCAGTACCTTTGACGAACCGGCAACACGGCATGTTCAGGTTGCCGACATGGTCTTGGAAAAGGCCAAGCGTCTGGTCGAGCATAAGAAGGATGTTGTCATTCTTCTCGATTCGATCACCCGCCTGGCACGAGCTTATAACACGGTGGTTCCGTCATCCGGTAAGGTGCTGACTGGCGGTGTCGATGCCAACGCGCTGGAACGGCCGAAACGGTTCTTTGGTGCGGCAAGGAACATTGAGGAGGGCGGAAGCCTGACCATCATAGCGACCGCGTTGGTCGATACGGGCTCCAGGATGGACGAAGTAATCTACGAAGAGTTCAAAGGCACCGGCAACATGGAAGTGCATCTGGACCGCAAGATCGCTGAGAAGCGCATTTACCCGGCCATCAACATCAATCGTTGCGGCACCCGCCGCGAAGAGTATCTGGTGGGGCCGGAGGAACTCCAGAAATCCTGGATCCTGCGCAAGATTCTGCATCCCATGGATGAACTGGCAGCCAGTGAATTCCTGCTCAGTAAACTGAAGGAAACCAAGACCAACGCCCAGTTCTTCGACTCAATGAGACGCTAGCTTCCGGGGTTCCGGCTTGAGTCAGTCCGATTTCTCCCCGGTTTCATCATCCGTTTCTTCACCAAGGGCCTGGTCGAGGACAGACCTTGGCAATGTCTTTTTTACCTTGACACCGAGTTCAACGAAGCTGTTGGCCTGGCGAACAAGGTTGCCTCGCCCCTGCGTCAGCTTGTTCATGGAACTCTCGTAGGTTCCGTGTACGGTTGATATCTGGACCCCGAGTTTTTCGAAGTCTTCAACAAACCCGCGGATCTTGTCATACAGGCTACCGGCCTTGTCGGCGATGATGCGGGCATTTTCATTCTGTCGTTCGTAGCGCCAAATGTTGTCAATGGTGCGAAGGGTGGCTAGCAGCGTGGTCGGTGTAACCACAATGATGTTGTGCTCGAAAGCTTTGGAAAATAGCGATTCGTCGTGCTCGAATGCGACCATGAACGCGGTTTCAATGGGCATGAACATCAGAACAAAATCCAGTGAACGAAGCCCTTTGACGTTTGAATAGTCCTTTTCGCTGAGCGTCTTGATGTGCTCGAAGATGGCCTGGACATGCTCCGTTATGGCTTGCTTGCGGAGTTCTTCCGAATCGGCAGAGGTATAGGTTTCATAGGCCAGCAGGGAAACCTTCGAGTCGATGACGATTTCCCTGCCATCCGGTAAGTGGACGATTACATCTGGTTTCAGCAGTCGGTTGTCGCGGTCCCGGAAGGCGCCCTGGGTCTCGTACTCCACACCTTTGCGCAGCCCTGATTGCTGAAGCACCTTTTCCAGCACCAGTTCACCCCAGGTTCCCTGGGCTTTCTTGTCCCCCTTCAGCGCCCGCACCAGATTACTGGCTTCCTCGGTGATGCGCTGGTTTTGTTGGTTGAGGGTACGAATGGCTTCTCGCAGCGATGCCCGATCCCTGGTGTCCTCCACGTGAACGTCGTCCACCTTTTTCCTGAAGTCGCCTAGCTGTTCGCGCAGGGGTAACAGAACACGGTCAAGGTTGAGCTTGTTCTGTTCGGTAAAGGCCTTTCCTTTTTCCTCGAGAATTTTTGCCCCAAGTGCCTCGAATTGGTGAACCATCTGTTTCTCGGCGTTTTTTACCAGTTCCAGCTTCTCACTGGTATGTTTTCGTTCTGCCTCGATGCGAGTGGCTAGTTCTGCATTGGCGCTTTTCATTGCGCTGAGTTCATCAACCTGGGCTGAGATGGTCTTCTCTTTTGTGGCAACCCTTTGCTGCAGGGGCTCCACTTGGACAGCTTCCTGTTCGGCCTTCACGCGTTGGGTTGATTCGCTTAGAAGCTCCTGTCGTGATGCCTCCAGCTGTTCATCCAGCGCTTGGATCCTGGATTCCAGCTTGAGAAGGTCGGCTGTTTTCTGTTGCGCAATTGCCTCGGCGGCAATGAACTGGTGTTCCTGCGTTTCCAGTTGCTGCAACTTCCGGTCCGTTATGGCGGCGGATTTTCGCTGGCGTGCCAGTAGCAGCCAAGCTACGATTGCCGCTAGTATCAGGGAGCAGGTTGCTCCGATGGCCACCCCGAACGAGAACGGGGAAAGGGTGACGATTCCGTTCATATCGATCCTTCTAAAAAGTTATGCGGCTGCAAGAGGGCTTTGAGTAAACGCTCGCGGTTTTAGGAGATCGTCTGAAACACCTTTTCCGCTGCATACAGGGTGTTGTCAATGATTTCCCGGTCGTGCGCCCCCGATACGAAGCCAGCCTCGAATGCCGACGGTGCCAGGTAAACGCCATGCCCCAGCATCCCGTGGAAAAACTTCCTGAAGGTGCCTTGGTCGCAATTCATCACCGCATCGAAATCACGCACCGCGTGATCGCTGCTGAAGAACAGCCCGAACATGCCCCCAACCTGGTTGGAGACAAGGGCGATTCCGGCTGCCGAAGCCCTTTCGACCATCCCTTCGGTCAGCGTGCCGGTCATGTGCGCAAGGTTCTCGTAGAATCCGGGTGCCGAGACCAGTTCCAGTGTTTCCAGGCCGGCGGCCATGGCGATCGGGTTCCCGGACAGCGTTCCTGCCTGGTAGATGGGGCCGAGTGGCGCCAGTTTCTCCATGATGTCCTTGCGGCCACCGAACGCGCCAACCGGCAGGCCCCCGCCGATGATTTTGCCGAGGGTTGTGAGATCGGGCGTGACACCGTAGTGTTCTTGTGCGCCGCCCCTCGCCACGCGAAAGCCAGTCATGACTTCATCAAAAATAAGCACGGTTCCGGACTGCGTGCACAGCCTTCTGAGCGTTTCGAGAAAGCCGGGAAGAGGTGGGATACAGTTCATGTTACCGGCAACCGGTTCAATGATCACGCAGCCGATCTGTTCGCCCATCTCGGCGAAAAGCTGTTCCAGGCCTTCACTGTCGTTGTATTGCAGGGTCAGTGTCTGTTCCGCCACGCTATCCGGAACTCCCGGCGAACTCGGGACACCGAGGGTGAGTGCTCCTGAACCGGCTTTTACCAGCAGGGCATCCGAGTGACCGTGGTAACAGCCTTCGAACTTCACGATCCTGTCGCGGCCGGTGTGGCCTCGGGCCAGACGAATGGCGCTCATTGTGGCTTCGGTGCCGGAGTTGACCATTCGTACCAGTTCCAACGAAGGGATCAGGGAACACAGTTTCTCGGCCATCAGGGTTTCGATCTCGGTTGGCGCGCCGAAGCTCAGCCCTCTGTCCACGTAACGGTGAACCGCGGCAATGACTTGCGGGTGCGCGTGGCCGACGATCATCGGTCCCCATGAGCCGACGTAGTCGATGTATCGGTTGCCGGCGCAGTCCATAATGAATGGGCCCTCTGCGGACTCGACGAAGACGGGGGTTCCGCCAACGCCTTTGAAGGCTCTTACCGGCGAATTAACGCCCCCGGGAATGACTTGCCTGGCTGCCTGGAAAAGATGTTCAGAATGACTGGCTGGGTCCATGGTTTTTCTTTGATCCTTGGTTTCTGTGAATCGGGCCAAATGAGATCATAAGGCTTCGTGAGATGGAAAATATCAACGGCCCATGATCAGGGCATTCGTTTCCGAATGCAAAGCTCGGATGCGCCGGATTGACCTTCCTCATGTATGGACCAGAAGTTTACAGCCAATGATGAATAGGAACACGGCGAACAGGCGTTTAAGCCGGTCCGTCGGCAGCCGGTGTGCAAGTCTGGCGCCTATCGGCGCGAACACCATGCTGCTTGTGACGATGCCTGCGAAGGCGGGGCCGTATATGTAGCCTAGGCTCCATGCTGGCATCTGGGTTTCGTTCCAACCCAGTATGATGTAACTGATGGTTCCGGAAACGGCGATCGGCAATCCGCAGGCGCTGGAAATAGCAACCGCGTTGTGGATCGGCTGCCGGCACTTCAACAAGAAGGGAACGGTCAGGGTTCCGCCGCCGATCCCGAGCAGGGAAGAGCAGCCACCGATGACGGCACCTGCCAGGGTGGCCAGCCATTTGTCAAGAACCAGGGTCTGTTTTCTTGGTTTGATTTGCAAGCCGGTCTGGATGGAAACTATGGTCAGGAAGATACCGAAAATGATTTTCAGTTCGGAGGAATCCAGGTGCTGAGTCAGCAGGCTTCCGGCCAGTGACCCGACCAGTATGGTAGGGGCCAGCCGCAGAACGATTACCCATCGGATCGCGCCGAGCCGGTGGTGGGCCGATACCGAAGCGAGAGAGGTGAAAATGATGGTTGCTAGTGACGTGGCAATGGCCACCAGCATGACCATGTTTGCGGGGATGCCCTGGTCAGGATAGATCCAGGCTAGGAAAGGAACCAGCACGACCCCGCCGCCAATGCCGAATAGGCCTGCCAGCAAACCCGCGGTTGTCCCGAGCAAGAGATAAAGGAAAAAGAACTCTGACACGCTTTTCAAGGCCTCGTTATAATGGCTCCCCATGCAAGAACAGCTTTGTGAGCCCGACTCCGGGATTCTATCACTGCTTCGAATCTGTCGGGGAAGGCCGCTCGTTACTGCACAGGCTTCTTTTCCGCGAACCGATTTTGGTGGCGTGTGGAAACACTGCCCACGAATTGGTTATATTGAATGCCAGCCATGAAGACCTTCCTGGTAGGCGGAGCCGTACGCGACGAATTGCTTGGCTTTCCGATTACCGAGCGCGACTGGGTCGTCGTGGGCGAAACGCCTGAGTCGTTGCTGGAACAGGGCTTCAAACGCGTTGGCAAGGGCTTTCCGGTGTTTTTGCACCCGCAAACCCGAGAGGAATACGCACTGGCCAGGACCGAGCGAAAGATCGCCCCGGGCTACCATGGCTTCAGTGTCCACGCGTCCCCGGAAGTGACCCTCGAGGAGGATTTGACCCGCCGTGATCTGACTATCAACGCGATGGCCAGGGATCTGGACGGAAAGCTGATCGACCCCTGCCAAGGTCGGCAGGATCTCGAGCTCCGCATGCTGCGTCATATTTCCGAGGCATTTAGCGAGGATCCGGTGCGAGTGCTTCGGGTGGCTCGTTTCGCGGCCCGCTACGCCCATCTTGGGTTTACGGTGGCCGATGAAACCATGGCGCTCATGGAGTCCATGGTCAAGTCGGGCGAGGTTGATGCCCTCGTGTCGGAGCGTGTTTGGGCGGAATTCGCCCGGGCGTTGGGAGAAAGGACGCCGGCTTCGTTCATTACTGTGCTGCGGGCCTGCGGAGCCCTGGAAAGGCTGTTTCCAGAGCTTGATCGGCTGTTCGATGTGCCGCTGTCAGCACGGGCCGACGCCAAGCTTAACGATAACGCCGGCCAACAGTCTATTCGGGTTCTCGAGAATGCGGGGCAAGTTTCCGGGTGTGTAGTAGTTCGCTTTGCTGCACTGGTATACGGGTTGGGAGCGGGCCTGGAAGAAGCTTCCGGCCTAGCTGAACTCGAAGGTTATTGCGAGCGCCTGAGGGTTCCCGGAGGCTTTAGAAAGCTGGCCACTAGGGTGATTCTCTACCACGAATCCTGCACGAATAGCTTCATTCTTTCGGCCGAGAAAATCGTCGCTGTTCTGGAAAAGCTGGATGCATTGCGAAAGGATGCTGACCTTGGTCTGTTCCTGCTGGTGTGCAAGGCCGTGGAGCAGGGCAAGACGCACCATGACGCCGAGTTTCCACAGGGTGATTTCCTGCTGAACTGTCAGCGGGTTGCGCAGGCGGTCGATGTGCAGGCCATCTTACGGCAGGGCTTATCGGGAAGGGCGGTCGGAACCGAACTGAAGCGGGCGCGCGTTCGTGCTGTTAGGGAATTCATCGATGGTTTTCGGGGTGTGGGTAAAACCCGGACGGGGGGGGCATCGTGAGACGATCCGTTTTGGTGACGGGCGCTTCAAGGCGCATCGGTGCCGAAATAGCCTGCACTTTGCATGCGGCCGGGTACAACGTAGTGATTCACTTCCGCGAATCGAGTGGACCGGCTCGGGCGCTGGAAGACGAACTGAACGGCCGCCGGCCGGACAGTGCAAGAACCCTTCAGGCCGATCTTCTGCAAACTGCGGATATCGTTGGACTGGCGGAGCGTGCGGTATCTGTCTGGGGCCGTATCGACGCTCTGGTCAATAACGCATCCGCCTTTTACCCGACGCCGATAGAAAAGGTCAGCGAAGTTCAATGGGACGAATTGATCAATTGCAATTTGAAAGCCCCGTTTTTTCTGTCCCGCGCCCTGGCGCCAGAGCTGATGCAACGATCGGGATCCATCGTCAATATCGTCGATATCCACGCACTACGTCCCCGACAGGGCTTTTCCGTTTACAGCATGTCGAAGGCGGGCTTGGCGGCGATGACACAATCACTGGCGCGTGAGTTGGCGCCCTCGGTGCGGGTCAACGGAGTGGCGCCGGGGGCCATACTATGGCCAGAGTCCGAGATGGAGGGGGGCGAGCGTGAGCAGATTCTTTCCAGGATTCCTTTGCAGAAAACAGGGCAGACGGGGGATATCGCGCAAACGGTGCTTTTCCTGCTGGGAAGCGATTACATCACTGGCCAGATGTTGCCGGTCGACGGGGGAAGGAGCCTCTGTTTCTGAAGCCGGTGCGAGGCTAAGCCTCTGTTGCCGCTTCTAAACCGGGAAATCGATGACCTGCTGACTGATTCCTTCCTTGTCGAAGTTCTGCCACATCATCGCGAAGCGTTCACCGGTGATGGGATAGACCTCGTCGGGTGCGATTTCCGCCAAGGGTTCCAGAACGAACGCGTA
>JANXGZ010000077.1 GCA_024958995.1 Methylococcales bacterium
CCACGACCGCCGACCAGAAAGTCTGCCTCATTGTTGACCCGTCTTGACGCCCACAGGCCGATCCCGATTAGGATCAGCTTGTACACGACCAGCGTGATTAGAATGGTTATTGTCGTATCGTTGATGGGAGTATTCCGTAGATCGAACGCTGTCGGTAAGCTCGTACCATAAATTGGTATTTATCGGAACGAAACAAGGATTGCAAAGTTATGATCCAATTTACAGACAAAACAATTACTTAAGATTCATTTAGCGTTCTCCGATGGCAGGGGTCAGCGGTTCGACCCGATCTTGCTACTGGGCGATAATCCAGCAACGCTATTGTTTGACGGCTTATATCTCGAGCACCTTAGGGAAAGTATCGCGATGCAGTACTACTTCAACGGATTCAAGCCGGGAGATCCAACGGATTTCAGGGAGAGAGGACATCGGTTAGTGACACCACTTCTAGCTGACCTGCCGGAAGCTGTCGATGTGCTTATTGTAGGCTGCGGCCCTGCTGGACTCGTATTGGCGGCGCAGCTAGCGAGGTTTGCGGATATCAGGACGAGAATCGTCGAGAGAAAATCCGGACCGATAATGAAAGGTCAGGCCGACGGAATCTCCGGGCGTTCAATCGAGATCTTCCAGGCGCTAGGTTTTGAAGAACGGGTCCAAAAGGAAGCCCATTTTCTTGAGGCCATTACTTTCTGGCGCCACGATACTGAACGGCCAGAGAACATCGTTCGTGTAACGAAAAAAATCGATGGGCGAAATGTGTTCTCGCAGTTTCACCACGTCGTATTGAACCAGGCTCGCGTGCACCACTTCCTACTGGATGCCATGCGAAAGGCGCCGGCACAACTGGTACCGGATTATTGTCGAAATCTGCTGGATATGCAGGTCGGCGATTCGGACGATAATTATCCGGTCAGGGTGATGATTGAACGGACCGATCCCGATCACGAAGGTCAGAAAGAAACGGTCGCAGCACGTTACGTCGTGGGCTGTGATGGTGCAAGGAGCACTGTCCGGCAGTTACTGAACCTGGAGATGCGAGGAGATTCTGCCAACAAGGTTTGGGGAGTAATGGACCTTCTGCTGGTCACAGATTTTCCCGATATTCGCAACAAGAGCATTATCCAGTCGGCAAACGAAGGCAATGTGCTGATCATTCCGCGGGAGGGCGGGCACCTCGTTCGGTTCTATGTCGAGATGGATAAGCTCAAGGAAAGCGAGCGCGTGTCCAGTCGGAACATCACGGTCGACAAGCTCATCGCCGCAGCCGGGCGCATCCTTCATCCATACACGATCGACGTCAAGGAAGTCGTCTGGTGGTCGGTCTATGAGATTGGTCAACGGCTCTGTGATGCTTTCGCCAATATCTCCCCTGAGGATGCCGACTCCGGGCAGCCAAATGTGTTCATTGTGGGCGATGCCTGCCACACGCACAGTCCAAAAGCCGGACTGGGCATGAATGTTTCCATGCATGACAGTTTCAATCTTGGGTGGAAGCTGGCATCGGTCATCCGCGGTCACAGTTCACCTGAACTCCTGCACACCTATGCAGGTGAGCGACGTGCCATTGCAGAGGAGCTGCTGGCCTTCGATCGGGAGCTCGCGACCATGTTCTCGGAACAGGAAGTGGCTGGCGCCAAGGAAAGAGAAAACGGCCCGGTCGCAACAAAACTGCAGGAATACATGGTGAAGGCGGACGCCTATGTATCCGGTACCTTGACCCACTATGCGCCTTCGCAAATCACCGTTGAGTCTGGGCATCAGCACCTTGCCAGAGGTCTTGAGCCGGGCAAGCGGTTTTATTCAAGTCCGGTCGTCCGGTTGTCGGATGCCAGGCCCATTCACCTCGGGCATGCGCTGGAAGCGGACGGGCGATGGCGAATAATTGCGTTCTCGAATCCGGAAGACCCGACTGACAGTTTGTCGGCAATTTGGAAACTGGCAGATTTTCTGGAGAAGGCATCAGAATCGCCGATTCGGAAATACACACCAGCTGGAGGCGACGTTGACTCGGTCATTGAGTTTTTGGTCGTCTTCCAACAGGGATCCCGCGATATCAACATGCAGGATGTCCATGCTTTCATGTCACCACCGAAAGGCGCGTATCGGCTGCGAGATTACAATAAGCTGTTCTGTCCTGACCTTGATAATGGAGACGATATCTTCGATAAACGCGGTATTGACCGAGAGGGCTGCATTGTCATTACGAGGCCTGATCAGCACGTGGCCAGTGTCTTACCCCTCGATGGATATGAGACGCTTGCGACATTCTTTGACGGCACCATGATTCCTCAAAACAAATAGCGGTTGAATTGCATTGTTTGTTATTGGATGCCCAACTACCCTGCAGGTATCGATGATACGTATCTTCAGGAAACGTCGACTTCGGTCAGGTGCGACTTGCCGCCGATGTTGCCGCGAACAAAGGTATTGAAGGAAAGCGACGATCGGACGCGATCGGACGAGTTCTTGTCTACCTCGTGTTCCAGTAGTGACGGAAACAATACGAGCATGCCTTCGTCCGGATCAAACTCCTTGCTGCGCGCATTGAAATCTGTCAATTCCTCGAACTTCAACACCAGTGGGAACATGTCGCTACGACGGTGAAACCTGA
>JANXGZ010000040.1 GCA_024958995.1 Methylococcales bacterium
GCTTCCTGGATACTGTATTCGGCAAAATGAAAAATGCTTGCTGCCAGCACCGCATCTGCCTTTCCATCCACGATTCCATCGGCCAGGTGATCCAGATTTCCGACACCCCCTGAAGCGATCACCGGAACCGAAACGGCCTCGCTGACTGCTCGGGTAAGGTCGAGATCAAAGCCTTCCTTCGTTCCGTCGCGGTCCATGCTGGTCAGGAGAATTTCTCCAGCTCCTAAATCGATCATTTTACCGGCCCATTCGATTGCATCGATGCCGGTTTCCTTGCGTCCGCCATGGGTAAAGATTTCCCAGCGCGGCGGTTCCGCGTCGCTTCCGACCTGCTTGGCATCAATCGCAACGACGATACATTGCGAACCAAAGCGTTCTGCCGCCCGCCGCACGAAATCGGGATCAAAGATCGCGGCGGTATTGATTCCAACCTTGTCGGCCCCGGCGTTCAGCATCCTCCGGATATCATCCAGGTTTCGAATTCCCCCCCCGACCGTCAGCGGGATGAACACTTGACCGGCAACCTGCTCGACCACATCAACCATGGTCTGTCGGTTGTCGGAACTGGCGGTGATATCGAGGAAGGTAATCTCATCGGCTCCTTCCCGGTCATAGCGGCGGGCGACCTCTACCGGGTCACCGGCATCCCTGATGTCGACAAACTTTACTCCCTTGACGACGCGACCATTGTCCACGTCCAGGCAGGGGATTATTCGCTTCGCGAGACTCATTGAATCCTCAGCACTCGGTAACCCCCCAGTGCCGGAACAGAATCCCGATGGTCAAAATGACTCGGCAAGCCTGGCACCTTCGGCGAAATCAAGATTGCCCTCGTAGATGGCCCGCCCGGTGATGGCACCGATCACGCCATCGTCTACGTATTTCTCCAGGGCCCGGATATCGTCGAGATTTCGAATGCCCCCCGATGCAATGACCGGGATATGGATGGCTCGAGCGAGCTTGGCCGTGGCTTCCACATTGACCCCAGTCATCATTCCGTCCCTGGAGATATCAGTGTAAACGATCGCTTCGACACCATCCGCTTCGAATTTCAGCGCCATGTCGATCACGTCGTGCCGTGACAACTTGGACCACCCGTTAATGGCGACTTTTCCATCCTTGGCATCCAGACCGATGATGATATGTCCCGGAAATTCGGCCGTAATATCATTAACGAAATGGGGTTCGCTGACAGCCTTTGTCCCGATGATTACAAACTTGACCCCGGCGTCGAGATAGCCCTGGATCGTATCCTCGTCGCGGATTCCCCCACCAACCTGTACGGGGACCTCCGGGTAGGTCTCGGTTATCTCGTGAATGATTTCTAAATTCTTCGGTTTTCCCGCGAAAGCCCCGTCAAGATCCACCAGGTGAAGCCGCTTGGCCCCGGCCTCAACCCAGCGTTTCGCCATGGCAACCGGATCTTCCGAAAAAACGGTGTCCTCTTCCATTCGGCCCTGTCGAAGTCTGACGCATTTTCCACCCTTCAAATCAATCGCTGGTATCAACAACATGAGTCTACTCTCGGTTTATTTTTAGGTTTTCAAGGCGGCTTTTCATCTGATGCCATCCCAGACGCTAAAATTCTTCAGCAGGCGCAAGCCGACCTCCTGGCTTTTCTCGGGATGGAACTGCACGGCAAAGATGTTCTCCCTGGCCAGAGCACAGGCAAACGACCTTGTGTAATCGGTGGTCGCCGCTATACAGGACGATTCGGATGGTACCGCGTGATAACTGTGTACGAAGTAAAAACGACTGTTCTCTGGAATTCCGGACCACAGGAAATGGTCACCTTTCTGAGCAACCGAATTCCAGCCCATGTGAGGAATCTTCAGCGGATTTTGACCCTCTGTACCAGGACCATTTTTAAACCGCACGACCGAACCACCAAATAGACCAAGACACGATACATCGCTTGATTCTTCGCTGGATTCCAGCAGAGCCTGCAAACCAAGACAGATTCCGAGGAAGGGTCTTCGCCGTGAAACATCCCTGATGACCTCGATCAGGTTCCTGTCGGCAAGCTGCGCCATGCAACCCTTGATCGCTCCAACCCCCGGAAAAACAACTCGATCCGCCCCCTGTATAACACCCGGGTCCGAAGTCACCCGAATGTTACTGCCAGGCGCTACGTGTTGTAGAGCTTTGGAAATGGAATGGAGGTTTCCCATCCCGTAATCGATCACGGCAACAGAGGACATTGAAAAACGGCTAAGGTTCGCTGGTTAGGGTTACCTGGAAGAATGCGCTATCAACCGGTACGGTCAGTCTGCTATCAGTTTCGGTTCCTTAAACAAGCTAGGGAAATACCCTACGCCAAAACCGTTGGTTTAAAGACTACCCTTGGTTGAAGGGATCGTCTCCGCCAGAAGCGGATCCACTGAACAGGCCATACGCATCGCCCTGCCGAAGGCCTTGAAGAT
>JANXGZ010000127.1 GCA_024958995.1 Methylococcales bacterium
GAACCGGTCAGCCCGAGCACTCTGCAACGATTCGCAGAGCATTTTTCCCGAACCGGGCTACAATCCACCGCCCTGATGCCGGTCTACGGTCTGGCCGAATGTTCGGTTGGCCTGAGTTTTCCACCAGTCGGCCGAAAACCTCTGGTCGATAGAGTTTCGCGCGGTCTGTTCATGAAAAAAGGGCTCGCAAAACCGGACCCCGACTCCCCGAACAGTCTGCAATTCGTCTCCTGCGGTTCACCGATCAGGGATCACGAGGTACGTATTGTGGATGACCACGGACGGGAATTACCCGACCGCACGCAGGGCCGGTTACAGTTCCGCGGACCTTCAACCACTTCCGGCTACTACAGAAACCCTGAAAAAACGCGCGAACTTTTCGACGGAGAATGGCTCAACTCGGGAGACCTAGCATACATCGCCGAAGGCGAAATCTATCTGGCAGGACGTTCCAAGGACCTGATCATCCACGGGGGCAGAAACATCTATCCACAGGAACTCGAGGAAAGAATCAGCGCATTACCCGACATCAGGAAAGGTTGTGTCGCCGTATTCGGCAGCCAGAACCCGGAAAGCGGCACAGAGAAACTCATCGTACTGGCCGAAACCCGTGAAAACGATGAATCAAGGAAAAGCGAAATCGAAATCCTGATCAACGGTGTAGTCTCTAGCCTGGCCGGAAATGCACCCGATGAAGTTATCCTAGCCCCTCCGCACACGGTCCTAAAGACAAGCAGTGGAAAAATCCGCCGCAGCGGTTGCAAAGAGCTGTACGAGAAACAATCGCTGGGACGTAGACGTGCCCCCTGGATGCAGTTTGCATCACTGGCCGTTGGTGCAATCATTCCAGAGCTGCGGAGGCTGGGTCAAACCACCTTTTCCTTCTGCTACGCCGGCTATGCCTGGACAGCATTCGCTTTGCTGACTGCCCTGACCTGGCCCGCCGTTGTTCTGTGTCCGACATTGCCGGGTCGACTCAGCTTACTGCGAAACGCGGTGGGTGTTCTAAGCAAATTGGTCAGGATACCGATTATCGTCCGTGGGGAGCAAAACCTGCCACCACCGGATCAAGGCTGCGTGCTTGTGTCCAATCATTGCAGTTACATGGATACGCCGGCTCTCATGTTTGGTCTGCCACTGCAATTCAGTTTCGTCGCCAAATCTGAACTGAGGAGCCAGTTTTTCGCACGCTTGTTCCTGGAGCGGATCCAGGCCGAGTTCGTAACGCGTTTCCAGACCGAGAAAGGAATCGCTGATGCGGAAAAGATCACGCGCGCCGCAGATGCCGGAAAAAATCTGCTGTTCTTCGCCGAGGGTACGTTTACTCGGATACCGGGGCTACGCCCTTTCTACATGGGTGCCTTTACAACGGCTGTGGATACTGGGAATAGCGTTGTTCCGGTGGTCATCAACGGAACCCGATCGGTACTCCGTCCCGATTCCTGGTTTCCGCGCCACGGATCCATCCAAATCGACATCCTGGAACCAATCGATCCAGGTCAGATCAAGGACACCAACGATCGATGGCAACACACGGTAAGGCTCAGCGAAAAAACCAGGCGCGCGATGCTTACCCACCTGCGAGAACCGGACCTGTCGGAATGAAACGTCGAGACAGCAGGATCTTCTGCAAGACCAACTATTTGCCCAGATACAGTGGTTGTGGATGGATTTTATGGCCAGACAATCCATCCACAGGGCTTGTTTGGATGCTATGATCCGGCATCGCCGAAAAAACAATTCACCGAGGTAACAATCCATGTCTGGTTCCTCCAGAAAAGTAATCTTTGCTGCGCTTGCGGGGAATTCCGTGATCGCCGTGACTAAGTTCGTCGCGGCCTTCACCACCGGGAGTTCTGCAATGTTCTCTGAAGGGGTTCATTCGCTAGTCGATACCGGAAACCAGATCCTTTTGCTGTTCGGAATGAAGAGGGCCCAAAAACCGGCCGACAAAAACTATCCCTTTGGCTACGGGAAGGAAATTTACTTCTGGAGTTTCGTGGTTGCCATCCTCATCTTCGCGGTCGGTGCCGGCGTTTCGATCTATGAAGGAATCAACCACATCAATTC
>JANXGZ010000161.1 GCA_024958995.1 Methylococcales bacterium
ATTGCAGGTGCCGAGTCGTTCTCGAAGCTGGCCGAGTTTCCGTATCCCGTGATCCTTGACACAGGCGCGGATATGGCTTTCGGTAATTCCGTTACAAATGCAGATATACATGTTCAACGACCCAGCGGCATATATGTTGTTGAGAATAGTATGCTAAATAGCAATGATTATCAATGGCATTTGATAGTTTTTTTATTTTGGTTGTGCAGGGCCCGAGGAATCGTGGTTAAATGCCGTCTTCCAAACAGGCGGAGTATAGGGTGAAACTCGGATCAGGTGGGTCGATGCTCTGTTTCTTCAATGAATTGATGCAGTGGCGACGTTAAGAGGCGGGAATAGCTCATTGTTGGATGACCAGAATTGGGCTGTCCCTGAAGTCTTCCTGCGAAGTGGATAATAACGTGGCATTTGCTTTGTATAAACCGAATTGGCCAGAGAATATTGTTTAGAGGAGATCTGCATGGATGATTCTCTGTTGGGAGGGGCACACAAGATCGTAATTGTCGGCGGGGGCGCGGCGGGCCTGGAACTGGCATCGGCCCTGGGTAAAAAGGCCCGTAAGGACGCCTCAATCGAAGTTACTCTGGTCGATGCATCACCGACTCACATCTGGAAACCACTGTTGCATGAGGTGGCAGCCGGAACATTGGATACAACCGAGGAATTGGAATACCTATCTCAGGCCAGGTGGCGGTATTTTAACTTCCGACTCGGTACCATGGAACGCCTGGACCGAGAGAAGAAGGAAATTGTTCTTTCTCCAACCCTCAACGACGAAGGTGAAGAACTTATTCCTCGTCGGTCATTCAGCTACGATACTCTGGTCATCGCCGTCGGCAGCGTTAGCAATTCATTCGCTATTCAAGGTGTGGAGAAGCACTGTCAGTTCCTGGACAACGCGCGACAGGCGTTCAGATTCCAGAAGCATCTGGTTCAGACTTTCATGCGGATTTACAGTCGACGTCCTTCGAGGGGCAAGGGAATGTCCATCGCCATTATCGGGGCCGGAGCGACGGGCGTCGAACTGGCTGCTGAATTGCACAACGTGATGCAACAACTCGCCATTTATGGGCTGGATGAACACCAGACCGGCGAGGCGGTAAAAATCAGCCTTATCGAGGCCGCCGATCGCTTGTTGCCGGCATTACCGGATCGGCTTTCCGGCGCCACTGCCCGGCAACTTGGAGAACTTGGGATTGAGTTGATACTGGGAAGGCGGGTTGTGGAGGTTACCGAAACTGGAGTGATGATTGAGGGCGGGGAAAAGGTTACAGCCGATATCAAGGTCTGGGCGGCGGGTATCAAGGGTCCAGACTGGCTTTGCAACCTGGACGGCCTTGAAATAAATTCGGCCCAGCAACTGATGGTTGCGGAGACCCTGCAGACGACTCGGGACGAAAATATCTTTGCCATCGGAGATTGCGCAGCGTGTGCATGGGTCGGGCATGAAGGAAATGTTCCTCCGAGGGCACAGGCAGCACACCAGCAGGCCACGTTGCTTAGCAAGTCGCTGGTTGATCGTGTCAAAGGGGAAGCCTTGATGCCTTACCGATACAAGGATTATGGCTCGCTGGTTTCGCTGGGCAAGTATTCAACGGTTGGCAACCTGATGGGCAACCTAATGGGCTCGGTGAGCGTTGGCGGATTTATTGCGAGGGTGTTCTACCTTTCGCTGTACAAAATGCACCAGATCAAGGTTCACGGCTATTTCAAGACTGCGATGCTGACCCTGGCGACGCGGTTACGGAAAACTGCGACAAGCCATATCAAGCTGCATTAGATGGCCGATCTTGGTCGGTAGTTTAAGCCCGATACGATTGTTTCGTTCAGGTCTTTGATTGCAGCGAGCAGTCACGCTGGCTTTCAAGTATACTACGGCGCTGACTCAAAATCGTACGTTCGGCCGCGCCTACTTTGGCGGACTGAATCCGTACATCTTATAGAACATTAAAGCTTATGGTTGAAATTCAATACAAATTGCGTGAGAGCGACCTGATCGCTTTCAGTGAGTTCCAGGTCAAAGCGGACAGCCCGCTCCAGAAACAGATGAAGCGACATGCCAATACCATCCCGGGAATCCTCTGTGCATGTGCTTTGTTCTACTTCTTCTATTACGAGGATGTGTTTACAGCGGCCTACATCGGCGGGGTTGGGGTCGTGTGGGGCCTCCTGGCGCCACTGTACTTCAGAAAAGATTTTCGGCGCAAAGTTAGGCGTCAGTTTTCAGAGGAACAGCTGGACGATATCCTTGGTCAATACAAACTCAGGGTCGAGTTGAAGGCACTGGTTGAAATCAGCCCCCAGGGCGAAAACCGTATCCTCTGGAAAGATATACTAAGGCTCGAACTAACCAAGAAATATGGCTTTATCTACCTTGATGCGGATGAGGCCATGATCATACCGCTGGACACGATTAGTCATGGGAAAATCATCGAATTC
>JANXGZ010000086.1 GCA_024958995.1 Methylococcales bacterium
TCCGAATCCTCTAGTTGGACCAGTCTGCCGCCTATCTTCAGTGAGCAGCCTTTGCATCTCCGTCGCTGACGGATTGTCGGGCTGCAGGCTGCATCGTCCGCCATGGTTGGCCATCAAGTGGATTTGCTTCGGTTTGTAGTATCATCCTGTCGTGGCCAGTGAAACCGACAGAGAGCACTCAATCCGGTTGATCGAATCATTCCAGGACACGCTGTGGCTGGAAAACGGTCTCAGCCGCAATACCCTCAAGGCCTACGGTTCCGATCTGATTCTTTTCTCAAACTGGCTGGCACCCAAACCGCTGGTGTCTGTCGGCAGAGAGGATGTTTCGAATTACCTTGCTGTGAAATTCCGTCAGGGCTGCAGTGCACGCTCAGGTGCTCGCTTGCTGTCTAGCCTGAAGCGGTTTTTTTCCCATCTGGTAGAGAAGGGTATGCTGGCAGCAAACCCATGTTCCAATATTGATTCGCCGCACATCGGAAAACCCCTTCCTGCAACGCTGAGTGAAAGCGAGGTCGACCAACTGCTCGCTGCTCCGGACGTATCTTCTGCCATCGGCCACAGGGACCGGACTATGCTGGAACTTCTTTACGCGACCGGATTGCGGGCAACTGAACTGGTTACGCTGAAGCTGGGACAGCTGAATTTTCGCGAGGGCGTGGTTCGGGTCGTCGGCAAGGGCAACAAGGATCGGCTGGTTCCGATCGGGGAAGAGGCCTTGTCATGGCTGCACAGTTACGTCCGCGAAATACGTCCAAAGATTCTGGGGCGGCGGACCGCCGAACACCTCTTTGTCACGAACCGGGCCTCAGGAATGACGCGTCAGGCTTTCTGGCATCGTATCAAGTTCTATGCGAATGCTGCCGGAATACGGAAGTTGCTTTCACCACACACGCTTCGGCATGCATTCGCTACTCATCTGTTGAATCACGGTGCCGATCTTAGGGTTGTCCAGCTATTGCTGGGGCATAGTGACCTTTCGACGACCCAGATTTACACCCACGTTGCACAGGAACGTCTCAAAGACTTGCACCAAAGGTTTCATCCAAGGGGATAAATGCATGACCACTATGATCCATCCTACGGCGATCGTTGCATCGTCGGCCTTGATCGGATCGAATGTCCGGGTTGGAGCTTATGCGGTCATCGATGATGCAGTGGAAATCGGTGACAATTGCGTGATCGATACCCATGCGGTGGTTTATCCATTCGTAGTCATGGGGCAAGGAAACAAGGTGTATCCGAATGCGGTGATCGGCGGATTGCCTCAGGATACCGGCTTCGATCCAGGCTCCCGGACAAATGTTCATATCGGTGCCAATAACGTATTCAGAGAAGGGGTAACGGTGAATCGCGCTACGCAGGCGGGGTCTGCAACTCGGATCGGGTCGGATTGTTATTTCATGAACAACAGTCACGTTGGGCACGATTGTTTGGTTGGTAACCGGGCCGTGTTTGCCAGCGGTGTGGCGGTGGGTGGGTTTTCCGAGATTGGGGACCGTGTTTTCCTCGGTGGTGGAGCTATGATTCACCAGTTTTGCCGGGTCGGTGCACTGGTCATGGTTTCCGGTACGGTGGGTGTCCTGCAAGATGTGATTCCCTACACCCTGGCCGGCGACAGCCCGGCGCGTCACTATCGCCTGAACGTGGTGGGCCTGAAACGCGCGGGGATTACGGGCGAGCGGTACAAGATGCTTTCGGCTGCCTTTCGCCGGCTGCGTGATCGGGAAAACCTCGAAGGGCTCGGCGACAGTCCGGAATTGAACCATCTCAGAGCCTGGTTGGCTGCCCCGAGCAAACGGGGAATCAGCTCTTTTCTCAACGCTTCTTGATTCGGATCCTATCGATGAAAAAGATCAGAACTGCTGTTGTCGGCACGGGTTACCTTGGAAAATTCCATGCGGAGAAATATTCGCGGCTTCCGGGCTCGGAACTGGTTGCTGTGGTGGACATTGACGAAAGTGCTGCTCGTGAAGTCGCCGAACGATTCGATACACAGTGGTACACTGATTATCGAACCATTCTGAATGACGTGGATGCCGTCAGCATCGTAGTCCCCACCCAGCTGCATCACTTGGTAGCCCGTGATTTCCTGCGGGCTGGCGTGCATGTGCTGATTGAAAAACCGGTGACGGTCACGGTGGAGGAGGCCGAAGAACTGATCGAGATTTCACGCGAGCAAGGCCTTGTCCTACAGGTTGGGCACCTGGAGAGGTTCAACGCGGCCTTGCTTGAGCTCGATTTTAGTCATGACAAGCCCCTGTTTATCGAATCCCATCGCCTGTCTCCGTTTAATCCGCGGGCCAATGACGTGAGTGTGGTTCTCGACCTCATGATTCACGACATCGATATTATCCTAGATCTCGTCGATTCCGAGGTCGACCGCATTGATGCCAGCGGGACTACTGTTCTGACGGATGGGATTGATATCGCGAACGCGCGCTTGGTGTTCAAGAGCGGATGCGTGGCGAACGTGACGGCCAGTCGTGTCAGCATGAAGGTCGAACGGAAAATGCGCATGTTCCGGCCGCAGTCTTACGTTTCTGTCGATTTTCAGAATCGTACGCTGGTTTGTCATCGGACCGGGAATGGGGAAATGTATCCCGGAATTCCCGAGATACTGACCGAGCAGAAGGAATTCGAGAACAACGATGCCTTGTGCGAGGAAATTTCCCATTTCTTGGAGTGCATTGGTGATGGCAAGCAACCCTTGGTTTCCGGTGAAGCCGGAAAGCGGGCGCT
>JANXGZ010000184.1 GCA_024958995.1 Methylococcales bacterium
TTCCAGACCATCGATGAATTAATCGAGAACGCGGACAAGATCAAAGGCAAGGTCGGTGAGGCCCTTCGTGACAATCTCGATCAATTGGCACTAAGCAGGCAGTTGACCACCATCAAGTGTGATGTGCAACTCCAGACCACGCTGGATTCCATGAGGCGGACTCCGCCCCACAACCAAACCCTTCAATCACTACTCCAGACATTGGAATTCTCCTCCTGGCTGAAACAGGTTCAGGAGTCGCTGGATTCGGCCAGAAGCAAGCCAGAAAAGAGAAAACGTCCCGAAGCGGTATACCAGACCGTTCTGACCGAAGGCGAACTGCAGAAGTGGCTACAGCGCCTGTCCCGTTCGGATCTTTTCGCCTTTGATACCGAGACCACCAGTCTAAACTATGCCGAAGCCTCGGTCGTCGGGGTGTCATTCGCCGTGGAACCCGGCCACGCCGCCTATGTACCACTGGCCCATGACTATCCGGGAGCACCCGAACAACTAGACCGCGATAGGGTACTGGCCAAGTTGAAGCCCCTACTCGAAGACCCAAAACATCTCAAACTGGGCCAAAACCTAAAATACGATGTCAACGTACTGGCCAATCATGGCATTCACATGCAGGGAATACAGCATGACACCATGCTTGAATCCTATGTATTGAACAGTACAGGAACCCGTCATGACATGGATTCACTGGCCATGAAGTTCCTCGGACACGAGACCATCCACTACGAGGATGTAGCGGGCAAGGGCGCGAAACAGATACCCTTCCAGCAGGTGGCTCTTGAACAGGCAGCTCCTTATGCCGCAGAAGATGCCGACATCACCCTGCAACTGCACGAAAACTTGTGGCCCCGCCTGAAAGCCGAATCCTCTCTTGCATCCCTATACCAGCAAATCGAAGTCCGGCTGGTTCCGGTGCTGGCCCGCATGGAACAGCATGGTGTTCTGATCCACTCGGAGATGCTAACCGGACAAAGCAGCGAACTGGCGGAAAAGATACAACAGATCGAACAGTCTGCCCACGAAGTGGCTGGGCAGCCATTCAACCTAGGATCCCCCAAGCAAATCCAGGAAATACTGTACGAAAAACAGGGTTTGCCGGTTCTCAAGAAAACACCCAAGGGTCAGCCTTCCACCGCGGAAGCCGTATTACAGGATCTGGCAGCAGACTATCCGCTACCCAGGCTGATCCTCGACCATCGCGGCATGAGCAAGCTCAAATCGACTTATACCGACCGGCTGCCGGAACAAATCAATCCAGCGACTGGTCGAGTACACACATCCTACCATCAGGCCGTTGCGGCCACCGGCCGACTTTCATCGAGCGAACCCAACTTACAGAACATTCCTGTTCGCACCGCCGAAGGCCGGCGCATTCGCCAGGCCTTTATCGCACCCGAAGGAAGCAAGCTTGCTGCGGCCGACTACTCCCAGATCGAACTTCGAATCATGGCCCACCTGTCCGCGGATGAGAACCTCTTGCGTGCCTTCGCCAATGGCGAAGATATCCATAGCGCAACTGCGGCCGAGGTCTTCGGCGTTACCCTGAAGAATGTCACCAGCGACCAGAGACGCTCCGCCAAGGCGATCAATTTCGGACTGATCTATGGCATGTCTGCATTCGGACTGGGAAGACAGTTAGGTATCCCGCGCAAGGAAGCACAATCGTATATCGATCGGTATTTTACCCGCTACCCGGGTGTCCGGAAATACATGGACAACACCCGGGAAAAAGCCCGCGACCAAGGATACGTGGAAACCCTTCTCGGCCGTCGCCTGTATCTGCCTGAGATCAGGGCAAGGAATCCGCAGCGGCGCCAATATGCGGAACGCACCGCCATCAACGCACCAATGCAGGGAACTGCTGCGGATATTATCAAGAAGGCGATGATCGAGGTCGACCGCTGGATCATAGAATCTGGATTCCCCTTGAAGATGGTCATGCAGGTTCACGATGAATTGGTCTTCGAAATCCAAAATGACATCGTCGATAGTGCTCTGGAAACCATCCGGAACCTGATGACAAGTGCCGCAAATCTGGACGTTCCACTTCTCGTTGATATCGGGGTCGGCGAGAACTGGGACCAGGCACATTAATGGTCCGGATCGATGAACTTTATGGGAAAGGTCGTGTCTTAAATACCACGCGCCGGGAACGGCGTATTGCTACTCATTGTCCTCCCATATGAGTAGGCTACAACCCCCGGTACCCCCAAAACCGGGAAGATCTAGATCCCGAAGCCCCCCTTTGCTTCGGGATTTTTTTTCGCTAGGCTTTATTTAACATGCAGCCTTGCAGGATGGAGTCAAAAACCTTTCCCCACAACGTAGGCCTCAATCTACCATCCCCGCCGCTGATCCGGTAGAATCCATCCACCAAGGCACTCCGGGGTCCGGCCAGAACGCAAGCGATGTTCAGAGGAATTCGATCACCTCCATGCCGAAGACCACCACAGACATTTCAGAACCGCGCGTTTACCAGTACCTGGCCAGTCCTCTGGGTAAGCTAACCCTGATCGCATCTGATAGTGCTCTTCATTCCATCCTTTGGCCCGACGTTCTCCAGACATCGAAGGCCAAAAAAAATTTTTTGGCTCTTGAACCATCAAAAAATCACCCGGTCTGTTTACAGACCGCTCTCCAGTTGAACCAGTATTTCCGAAGCGAGAGAAAATCGTTTGATATACCCTTTGTACTGAAAGGAACCGCGTTTCAAAAAGAAGTCTGGAAAGTGCTTCTGGATATCCCTTACGGCTGTACGCTGAGCTACCAAGAACAAGCCGTGCGGCTTGGGGGCAAGGAAAAGGTCCGGGCTGTCGGCCGGGCTAACGGTGCCAACCCCATTCCGATCATCGTACCCTGCCATCGGGTGCTTGGAAAATCCGGTGCTTTGACTGGGTTTGCCGGCGGTCTAGAAACAAAGTCTTACCTGCTGGAGCTCGAGTCAATTCAATGAAAAAGATCGCCGCCCACAAGGATATCCTGCTGGATCACGTATGCTGTTTCGGGTAGCCTACCGAGGAGGGGCCCACATCGACGTCTATCACTTTCAGCCTGTTTCCATCGCATGACATCCTCAATCGACTTCCATACTCATTCCATCGCATCCGACGGACAGCTTTCCCCGACTCAACTAGTCAGACGCGCCTCGGAAAAAGGCGTTCGCGTTCTGGCCCTGACCGATCACGATACCACCCACGGGATTGAAGAAGCGGCCATTACTGCGAAAGAGATCGGCGTCCATCTGGTACCCGGAATCGAACTGTCGGTCACCTGGAACGATCAGAATTTTCATATGGTCGGTCTTGGCATCGATCCGCTGCACCCGATCCTAGCGTCCGGGATACGGGAGCAGCAGGAACTGCGGCTGTCCCGTGCCAGAGAAATCGGACGGCGATTGAATAAAAATCGGATCGAGGGTGCATTCGAAGGCGCGGCACTCCTCGCTGGCAACGGCATGCTAACCCGTACCCATTTCGCAAGGTATCTGGTTGATCAAAATCGGGCTGCAACCCTGCAGAAAGCCTTTGACCAGTTCCTCAAACGCGGGAAACCGGGCTACGTTCCAACCCGGTGGGCACCGCTCGAAACAGGCATCCAGTGGGTCACGGCTGCCGGGGGAATTGCGGTCCTCGCCCACCCTCAACGTTACAAAATCAGCACAACACGCCTCAAAAGGCTGCTGACCGACTTCAAGACCGCTGGCGGGCAGGCAATCGAGGTTGTCTGCGGTAACAGCAGCAACGATGACGTGTTGAAATTTTCGCGACATGCCCTAGACTTCGGACTACTGGGTTCGGTCGGCTCGGACTTTCACAGTCCGGAAAACCGCTGGATCGAACTAGGTCGTCTAAGACCGTTTCCAAATGGAGTCTCCCCGGTTTGGGTGAAACTCGGTATTGCTTCCAATCCATCCTCACCGGCGCACTAAAAAACAACTCTCGAAGTTGGTTAGTCCAGTCTAGATAGATATAACCTCCTAGCGAACTCCTGCTATTGGCTAACGCCACGGTCATCACATAACAAGCACACTCTGCATTCGAGTCCGTCCTGCTGGCTTCTCGCTCTTTGCGAAGTATCCAGGAAATGCTGACCTCACCCGCTTCACGAGAAGAAGATGGCTGAAACTAACACTTTTCAACGGGCAATGCGTAATATCCAGCCGACCAGATCCTCTTGCCGTTCCATTCTTTCTCCATTAAATGGCCAGTTTCATTCAATTACTTGTCGGCAGCGATGAGATTAAATGTTATCCACTTGCTTGCCGGCACACCTATGAGCTGATTCTGCCAGGGGCGGTGGCGCTAAACCATTTCAAGTGGAGAGAAGTCATGAAAATATTTGTACCAATTACCGATGAATTCCTTTACCGGACGCCCGAAAAGATCAGTAATGAACTGGTTCCCTACGATCCCGATTATCCCTGCTACCGGTGGCTAGTCGATCGATCCTTCGAAACCACTGCTGTTAGCAAACAGGAAAATCGATACACGTTAGGCACTCGGCCCGAAATGCCCCCCGCCGCCACCCATACAGGCCAAGAACCATTTCCACCTGCTTGCCAAGGTCCAGTGATCTGCTGACCCACAGTGATAAGATCATCCGCCAGACAAACAGCAGAGGATTATGCCAACCGGGCTAGGAACCAAACCAGTGAAAACCAATCTGTTCCAGCGAACCTGCCTGCCCATCGCGCTGATGCTGACAGCTGTAGGCGATGCAATGAGCTGTCGCCTCGTTTCCTGCATCCCCGGCCAAGCATCTGTAATGCCGCAGGACATTGAAAAAAACAGGGGTAGTTTCGATCAGGCCTCATCAACAACTTCGGATCGATGCGACAGTGGAACGTCGAAACAGTCAGGCCCGTACCGCAATCGAGGTTTTTATCTCCTGGATCATGTACTGATTGCTGACATCAGTCACCTGGGCATGGTCCCTGGCAAATCCTTGCACAGCAAGGAATCATCCACCCAGAATGTGACCTACGGGCATCCCCCTCAAATCACCGACAACAGGGAAGTAACCAATCCCGATGGAAGAGGAAATCCCGCGTTCGCCTTGGGCCGGCCTTGCCCATCTGGTAGACTGCCCCATAGAAATACCTGCCTGTCTCGGCCACCCGAAGCAATCCCGCAGATCATCTGGCCGGCATGGTGATTCGGTTTTCCAGCGGTCTGTATCTACCAGCACTGCACTCTTAAGCAGGGGCTGTGAAAACCGTCGCTTCCACAGCTATCCACACCCGATGGACTCTTTAACTTTCTGGAAAACCAAGAAACTCACGGAAATGAACCGCGAGGAATGGGAGTCGCTTTGCGACAGTTGCGGCAAATGCTGCCTCAACAAACTGGAGGACGAAGACACCAGTGAAGTCGTGTTCACCAGCGTAGTTTGCGACCTGATTGACCCGGAGACCTGCCGCTGTACCCGTTACCAGCAAAGAACGCAGTTGGTTCCCGACTGCATCGACATCAAGCAGGAAGCATTCGTGCAATACGACTGGCTGCCATCAACCTGCGCCTACCGGCTGGTGGCCGAAGGAAAAGACCTGCCATCCTGGCATCCTCTCGTTACCGGCGACCCGGAGTCCGTTCATGAAGCCGGGGTATCAATCCGTAGCTATGCAATCAAGGAATCAGAAGCCTCCGACCTGGTGGACCATATCATCGAGTGGATGAACTAGAGCCGCTGCCTGAAAATAGCGTTCCGCAGGCTGAGGCCTGGCGAAGAAAATCTAGCCCGAGTTGAGTACACTTCACTGCAGAAGGCGAAAATAAGATTCCCCCATTTCCAGTCGATCAGACTGTAAAACGCCCGGACAAAGGCCCGTATTACTCGTCGAGCCAATTCTCCAGTGCCTGGATGATCTTTTTTGCCTGGTCCATACTGGAGATGTTGAACTTCGACTTCTGCTGAAACTCCCCGTTCCGTTTCTGATAACGGCGAATGGTGAACTTGTCCGGGCCGTATTCTTCCTTACGACGATCCCAGTCCTGGTAACGGAAGATCACCGTTGCCCACGCACCCCGTGAAAGAACCTGCTTGTCTAGTTCCTTGACGGTCTGCAGACCACCATCCGTATAATTCACAGTCAACTCATCAACGTCAGAAGCCATGGGTTCTCCAAAATCCTTTCGGTTAGTAATCTTTTAAAATACTTTATTCACTGCATTGGGGCAATGCAATCAATCTGACTCTTCATGCCACGGTAAACAACAAGACTAAGAAGGCTTGAAACACGACCCTCAGATCTCAAGAAAGGGCTTTCAGCGACAGGATGTTTTTGATGAGCGGAGCGCCGAAGGCTGAAAGGAAGCCGGACTCCGTCTTGCTTGCACTCCGGCACTGCTGGGGCTTTGGTCACTTCGCCGACCCGATGCTACCTTGCCATGGACTGACCGGCCCCAATAAACTGGCCGAATGCACGACTGCCCTCGCCAGTAGCAATGGTTTTTATCACTTCGAGCTTCCGGCTATCAATCACCGAAACCTCGTTGCTGAACCAGTTCGCAACGTAAACATGGCGATCATCTGGATGGGTTGAGATCCCTTCCGGATATTCACCCACATCAATGGTTTTCACAACCTTCAGACTGACCGTATCGATGACGCTCACCGTATTGTCGTACTGGTTAGTGACCATCAACAAACTCCCCGCAGCAACCAGGGCCGTTGCATAGGGTCGTTCCCCAACCTGGACCGTGGCAACCAACTTCAAATCCTTGGTGCTGACGACCGATACATCGTTGCTCTCCACGTTAGCCGTAAACAGCCGGCCAGTTCGGCTGTCGACACTGATTCCAAACGGATGCTTGCCAACACTGGTCTTACCCACTACTTTCAGCGATGTACCGTCGATAACAGACACCGAATTACTGTCGCGGTTGGCGACAAAAATCTTTCCGTCGGCACGACTGACCGCTATACCCGTTGGCGCTCGCCCAACCGAGATTTTCGATCTCAGCTGGAACGATGCGGCATCGTAGACCAGCAGTTGATGATTAAACCAGTCGGCCAATAAAATCCTTTTCCCCGAAGGATCCAGCGCTACGCCCACCAACGACGCAGACAATTGGACTGTGCCCACCACCCGGTGCAGATTTCCGTCGATGACCGTCAGATCCCGACTTTTTGGGTTGGTCACGTAGATCCGGCTACCGTCATCCGATACCGCGATGCCGGCCGGCTTGTCACCCACATCGATGGACCGGATGACCCGATTATTCGCCGTGTCAATCACCGACACCGTGTTATCACCCTGGTTGGTGATATAGGCGAAGGGTGAGGACCAAGCCACACCGGCCTGCACCAGACCCACAAAAACAATCGTTGCGGCCAGACTAGCTCCCCGAGCAGGCACGTCTTACTTGCCTTCTGCGATATTCTTTAGGCTAGCGAGCCCTTGTTTGAATACGCCAGAAACCGCTTCTACCGCGACCGCCTCGGTCAGTTCAGCGGGTGGGTTATTGTTCATGTAGCCACGGTAGAAACCGGCTTTCCAGATAACCTGTGAACCGCCCTCCTTGTTGTCCTTGACCATGATGATGGCTGAGTAATTGCTCACCGGTAGCGCCTTGATCGCTACCTCTTCACCCGAGTGCGTGATGGTCTTGACCGTGCTCATTTCGCTGATCTTGTAGGCATACATCATCTTCTTGCTGCTATACTTCTTGATCACTTCCTTGATCGTCTGACCATTGCCCAGAGAAAGGCTTCGGGTGGCACACTCGGCAGTCACCGATTCAGCATCTTCTCCCTTTCCAACCCAGACCCTCTCGTTGCTCGCGTTTTCCTTGCAAGCACCATCGCTGAGCGGAAGATTCGCCGAATCGGATGACGTGACCGCCGGCAACCAACCCATCTCGCCGAAGTTCTTCAACGAATTCCAGACCACGTCCGTAGCGGCGTTGATCTGAACCTTTTCAACAACCTTCTGCCGAACCGGACCGTGCCCAAAGACAACCGAGGTACTGATCATCAATGACGCAAGGACGATTAATCTGAATACTTTCTTCATGCCGCCTCCTGTAATTTTTCTCAGCAAAACATTTAATTATCCTACTGTTATTAGTTATTCACAATGCTTATATTTTACAAGCCTCTTCCTCGAAACGAGAATCCATCCTCCTTTGGCCAAATCGACTATCAGAGAGTGGAGGAACCGATCATGAGCCGATCGGACCATGCCTCGAGTTGATCAAGGATTACACCCCGTTCCGGCGAGCAATCCGAACCCCCGCGTAAGTCTTCGATCAAACTCCGATACCTTGTAAGACTCAATCCACGTCCATCACCCCCCTGCCGGATACGCTGCCGCCTGAAGGTCTCCCAGCGTTCTCTTTCGGTGTTGGAAAGGCTCGCGGGAAAATTTCGGGCACGGTAACGGAAAAGCATTTCCGATAGCCGCGAGTCCTCGAATTGACGACTGACCCCAGCCAGGTCAGCAGGATTCGTATTCCTGATCCAGGTCATACTGGCCTTGTCCAACTCGCCAAAGAACCCACCGCTGTAGATCATCAGGTCTGGATCGGTGGTTTCGGGCCGTGGATGATCTGAAAAAACCCGAACGACCTTTTCCACCAGGCCTTCCTGCTGCCTGATCGCAGCTAGATTTCGAAAACACAACTCCAGGTCAATACCCAACCTTTCAGCGTCCTGCTCTCTCATCGTTTTCAACGGCACAAGTACCGGACACTTGTTGATGTGTACGGTTTTCAGAGCAATCCTTTCTTGGTCTGCCGAACCTTCGGGGCCTGGCCGGAACAACCTCTTGCGCACGGCCTCGACATCAAGTTCGAACAGCGACTGCGGATCTTTTGACAGGTTGTAAACGATGATACTGTTGGAATTGCCTGGGTCTCTGGCGAGAGGCTGGATCACCGCGATACATCCTTCCGACGCCGGGTATCTGCCCGAAACATGAAGTAGCGGTTGCGCATCTCCGAAAACCAGTAGTGGCCTCAGTTTTCGTTTAATCCTCAACCCGAAGACGTAGGAATAAAGTTTTGGAAGCCGATCACGGACCAGTCGCGCAACACCAATGGTGGCCCTGACATCGGCAAGGGCATCGTGGGCTCCGGCATGTTCAATTCCGTTTGCACGGGCGATATCTTCCAGTCGGAACGAGGGAAGGCCTGCCTCATTTCGAGGCCACTCGATCCCCTCGGGCCGCAGCGCGTGGGCAAGTCTCAGCGTATCCAGGATATCCCAACGCGAGTTGCCACCCTGCCACTCGCGAGCGTAAGGGTCAAAAAAATTCCGGTACAGGCAGTTGCGGGTGATTTCGTCGTCAAAACGGATGCTGTTGTAGCCGACTCCGCAGGTATTCGGAACGGCCAGCTGATCATGAATCTGGCTGATGAACTCGGCTTCGGCTATCCCCTTTTGTAACGCCAACTGGGGGGTGATGCCGGTGATCAGACACGCCTCAGGATGCGGCAGCATGTCATTGGCGGGCTTGCAGTACAAAGTCAGTGGGTCACCGACAGTTTCCAAGTCCTCGGTAGTGCGTATGCCGGCAAACTGGGCCGGACGATCCCAGAATGGATCCGTACCGAAGGTTTCGTAGTCGTGCCAGTATAAGGTCCCGGAGCTCACGCTACTCGACCTCTCAGACGGAATCGAGCAAACTTCAGAGGGTTTTGTTCACGACTGGAAAACCGGCTAGCGAAGCGAGTCCAGTGCCCTGAGTACATCGACCCGACTGATAATGCCAACCAGGTCGACATCATCCACTACCGGGAAGCTTCTGGCCCCGCCCTTCTCGAACTTCTCTGCCACCTCGACGATACTGGTCTCCACGTCCACCGTGGTCACGTCCGATGTCATGAATTCGTAAACCTTGCCACCCATCGACTGGTTGTAGGCGGAATGCAGAACCACATTGATACACTCCGCTTCCGACAACATTCCCACCAAATTCCCGTGTTCGTCAAGTACCGGGGCCCCGGTTATCCTTTTCTGGAGAAGCCGGTTGATCGCTTCCAGCACATCGTCATGCATTTGGAATGAAATCACATGGGATGACATGAACTGCTTGGCTGTAATATCGGTAAGCATGATCGATTTTTCCTTGTTGTTGTGCAGGACCATGGCGAGACTAATGTCACCGGCCATACCTGGCCCCCAAACCATGACTGTAGGTTCGCCAAGGCAACCCGACGAACACTTTACAATACGGATTAAACTTTTTCAGCCATTTCGAAACGCCGTCTGCGGGCGCATTTCAGAATGCAGACACAGTTGCCACTACTCGCACCTCCGCAGCTTCCCTTGATGCTGTCGCGTCCAAACAGAACACCGACGGCCATTGCCACGACCACCACGATCATAAAAAAAAACGTTAGGACAAAAATTGTCATATCCAGTCTACCCGTTACCAGCAGGAAATCCGGCCGTCTTCAGTGTCTCGAAGCCTTCCCCGCGCTTGTTGATGAATAATACCGTTAATTGATGTTTGCTTGCCAATTGAAATCCCTCATCGGGACCCAGTACCATCAGCGCCGTAGCCAGCGCGTCAGCACGCATCGCCGATGCATCCAGCACGGTGACAGAAACCAGTGCATGGCTGACAGGCCTTCCAGTCCTCGGATCAATGGTGTGCGAGTAACGCAAGCCGCCCGACTCGAAGAAATTCCTATAGTCTCCCGAGGTAGCGACCGCCACGTCGGTCAATTGAAGGACCTGTTCAATTGCCCTGATCCCAGCCTCCGGCTTTTCGACTGCGATGTTCCACATCTCACCATTAGCCCGACCACCACCGAGTTTGAGCTCTCCGCCTACTTCGACCAGGTAGTCGTCGATTCCGCGATTAACCAACAGTTCTGTTACCCGATCTACCGCGTAACCTTTTGCCAGTGACGAG
Organism: Methylococcales bacterium; assembly: GCA_024958995.1. Taxonomy (GTDB): domain Bacteria; phylum Pseudomonadota; class Gammaproteobacteria; order Methylococcales; family UBA1147; genus UBA1147. Next base: position 10,859 of record JANXGZ010000184.1, read on the forward strand.
AGATCAATGTAAAGCGCCGGATTAGTTTTCCTAGCCCGCTGGCCCGATTCATCCAGCTCGACCATCCTGAAACCAGTCCTCTGAACCAGAGTCTGGATGTCAGCTTCTGACGGAATCCCCGGGGATTCTTTTCCGGGGCCAAAGCCCCACAGATTGACTAGCGGTCCCACCGTCACGTCATAAGCTCCGTTACTCAGTTCACTGACGTTCACTGCTTCCGCCAGAACAACGCCCAACGGCTCGGATATCGATACCCAGTCGATCCCGGTGTGGCGATTGAATCTGGACAGCTCGGAATCCGGCAGGTAGGTCGACATCGTCAAATTGATGTCGTGGAAGGTGTGTTTAATGTCCTGTTTCAGTTCATCGGTATCCAGTCCGTCGGGCAAAACCGAAACCTTGACCGAAAAGGTCGTGCCCATGGTGGTTCCGGTCAGATGGAACGGAAAATCTGCCTGTTTTTTTTCGGAACAGCCGGAGAAAACCAAAACAAGGAACAGGAATAATCCCATTCCTCGATTGAAGGCACGCAATACGACCGCCGGATCAGCCGCCGAAATCATCCAACATGATGTGTTCATCTTCCACACCCAGGTCCTTCAGCATCTTGGTCACCGCGTTATTCATCATTGGTGGCCCACACATATAGAATTCGCAGTCCTCTGGTGCAGGATGGTGCCTGAGATAGTTCTCAAAGATCACTTCGTGAATGAATCCTGTATATCCGGTCCATTCATCGGATTCAATGGGATCAGACAGTGCGCAATGCCACTCGAAATTGTCATTTTCCCGGGTTAGCCGATTGAAATCATCGACGTAGAACATTTCCCGCTTGCTGCGTGCCCCGTACCAGAAACTCATCTTGCGCTTCGAATTAAGACGACACAGCTGATCGAAGATATGAGAACGCATGGGTGCCATACCCGCCCCGCCGCCAATGAAGATCATCTCGTTCTCAGTGTCCTTGGCAAAGAAATCGCCAAAGGGGCCTGAAATCGTAAGCTTGTCGCCCGGCTTCAGGTTAAAGATGTAAGACGACATGATCCCCGGGGGCGCTTCCGGCGACTTTGGTGGGGGCGTTGCGATACGCACGTTCAGCTTGATGATCCCTCGTTCTTCCGGGTAGTTGGCCATCGAATAGGCACGCGTGGCCTCCGCCTTTACGTTCGAGGTGTAGCGCCACAGATTGTAATTGTCCCAGTCATCCCTGAACTTGTCAGGAACATCAAAGTCCGTGTACTTGACTTGGTGGGGCGGGCATTCGATCTGGATGTAGCCGCCGGCCTGAAAATCAACATGTTCGCCTTGCGGAAGTTCCAGTACCAGTTCCTTGATGAAGGTCGCAACGTTGTCGTTGGAACCAACAGTAGCTTCCCATTTCTTGACCCCGAAGACTTCTTCCGCAACCTGGATGGACATGTTGTCCTTTACCGTCACCTGGCAGGAAAGGCGGTCGCCCTGACCGGCGTCCCTCTTGTTGATGTGGGTCGTTTCCGTTGCCAGGATCTCACCTCCACCTTCAAAGACCCGGACCCGGCACTGGGCACAGGTTCCACCACCGCCGCAAGCCGATGGAACAAAAAGACCGGCATCGGCGAGCGCCATCAGCAGTTTCGAACCGACCGGTGTTGTGACCGTTTTTTCATCGTTGATCAGGATTTCAACATTACCCGTAGCCACCAGTTTCGACTTGGCTCCGAGGATGATCGAAACCAGGCTCAGAACGATAACGGTAAAGAACAGGACACCTAAGAGGACTTCTAGCATGGCATTTCCCTATAGCTGTATGCCTGAAAAAGACATGAACCCAAGCGACATCAGCCCAGCCGTTATAAACGTAATTCCGAGTCCCTGCAGTCCTTCCGGAACATCACTGTACTTCAGTTTTTCTCGGATGCCCGCCATCGCGGTGATGGCCAGCGCCCATCCCAGCCCGCTACCTAGTCCGTAGACGATGCTCTCGGAGAGATTGTAGTCTCGCTCAATCATGAACAGACTGCCCCCAAGGATGGCACAGTTCACGGTGATCAATGGCAGAAAGATACCGAGGGCGTTGAAAAGTGCGGGGAAAAATCGATCAAGCACCATTTCCAGAATCTGGACAATGGCCGCAGTCACGCCAATGCAACTCAGCAATGCAAGGAAACTCAAGTCGACATCCGGCAGCCCCATCCAGGCCAGCCCCCCCTCCTTGAGGAGATGGTTATAGATGATATTGTTGACCGGAACGGTCAACGTCTGCACGACAAGCACAGCGACACCGAGACCAATCGCAGTGGAAATCTTCTTGGAAACAGCCAGGAAGGTGCACATCCCCAGAAAGAAGGCCAACGCCAGATTCTCAACGAAAATAGCCTTGATAAATAGGCTCAGATAAGCTTCCATCAATGCACCTCTAGATGAACATCGGTTCCGTGGGCGGTTGGAATGATTGAGTGATCCGGCTTCTCTACTTGTACCGGTTTCAGCGTCCGGATTCCCCAGATAAGCAACCCGATGATGAAAAATGCGCTCGGGGGCAATAGCAAAAGACCGTTGGGAACATACCAACCGCCGTCCTGTACGAGCGGAAAAACCACGTTCCCGAGTAATTTTCCGGATCCGAACATCTCTCTGATAACGGCAACCACGATCAGGATCAGACTGTAACCCAGGCCGTTCCCAATCCCGTCGATGAAGCTCTGTAAGGGCGGATTTTTCATGGCGTAGGCCTCTGCCCGACCCATCACAATGCAGTTGGTAATGATGAGTCCGACGAATACCGAAAGTTGCTTGCTGGCATCGTAGGCGAAAGCCTTTAGGATCTGGTCGACGACGATCACCAGCGAGGCGATGATCGTCATTTGCACAATGATGCGGATACTGGAGGGAATGTGGTTCCTGATCAAGCTTATGGAAGCACTGGAACACGCAGTAACCGTGGTCAGCGCAACGCACATGATCAGAGCCGTCGAAAGCTGGGAGGTAACGGCAAGCGCCGAACAGATCCCGAGCACCTGCAGCGTGATCGGATTGTTGTCGACCAGTGGATCAAGAATAATCTTTCTGGTTTCGCTGCTCATCGCTATCCTCTTTGATTTCTGATTTTCTGCAAATAGAGCGAAAAGCCCTGTTTGCCCGTCCAGTAACGAAGCAGGTTGGTCACGCCGTTACTGGTAAGCGTTGCACCGGCCAGTCCGTCTACCTTGTATTCTGACCCGAGCTTCGAACGATCGACGACTCCCTTGACAAGGCCGATAACCGACGTACCACTCTCATCGTAGATTTTCTTGCCCGGCCATAACGCCCGCCACCGAGGGTTGACAACTTCGCCGCCGAGACCCGGGGTTTCCGCCTGGTCGTAGAAATTGATCCCGACCACGGTCTGCCCGTCACCTTCGAGAGCCAGAAATCCATACAGGGTTGACCAAAGGCCATAGCCGTGAACGGGCAACACGATTTTCTCGATCCGATCTCCGTTACGCAGCAGATACACCTTTGCCAAACGAGCACGCTTGTGGATGCCTGCAATATCATCTCCTTTCGCGATCTTCAAGTTCATCGCAGGATCCTTAGCGGCCTTGCGCTGATCATAGGTCGCCGGATCGATCGTCTCATCGTATTCGCCCGAATTCAGATTGACAATCTTCTGCTCGATGCGACTGAACGCCTGGTTAATATCGACTCCTTCCTGCATCAAGCCGACAACACTGAGGATGTTTTTCTTGATGTCCCTTGCCTTGTTGTCCTGCTGGATCGATTTTAATGCCACGGCCGAGCCAGAAACCAGGATCGCGCAGACGACGCAAAGCGCCAGCGCTACCGAAATGGTTTTCTCAAGACTGTCATTGGGCAGGGCCAGGAGCTTTTTAGCGTATGGGCCACCCTTGTTGCGAAAGGATTGGTAAAGAGCTCGGCCAGTTACCATGATTTCTGAAACGATTTCATTCACCCTAGACATAACGTTTCGCCCTTCTCCGGATGTTGGACTGGATAACAAAATAGTCGATCAGGGGAGCAAACATGTTGCCGAACAGAATGGATAGCATCATGCCTTCCGCGAAAGCCGGATTGATCACCCTGATCAGTACCACCATCACGCCGACTAGCCCACCAAATATCCAGCGCCCAGTGTCGGTATTGGCAGCAGTCACCGGATCCGTTGCCATGAAAACCATTCCGAACGCGAAACCACCCATGGTCAGATGCCAGAACCAAGGTACGGAAAACATCGGGTTGCTATCGCTGCCAATCAGGTTAAACAGCGTCGAGGTCAGAACCATACCGGCAAAGACCCCCAGCATGATCCTGTAGGAGGCCACCCGGGTGTAGAGCAGAAACACGGCCCCCAACAGGCAGGCAAGGGTGGAGGTTTCGCCGATCGACCCTTGGATCAATCCGAAAAAGGTCTGCATCCAGCCGATATCGGCTGCCGCAATCGCATCGATACCGCCCTGGGCAGCCAGCCCAAGCGGTGTCGCACCGCTGAAGCCATCGATCGCCGTCCATACCTCATCGCCTGACATCGATACCGGATACGCAAAGAACAGGAATGCCCGACCAGTCAGGGCCGGGTTCAGAAAATTCTTACCGGTGCCTCCGAAAACTTCTTTCCCGATCACGATACCGAAGGAAATTCCCAGGGCCACCTGCCACAACGGTATATCGGGGGGTAGGATCAGGCTGAACAGCATGGAGGAAACTAGAAAGCCCTCGTTGATTTCGTGCCCGCGCATCACTGCGAAGAGCACTTCCCAGATGCCCCCAACAGCAAGTGTAACGATGTAGATTGGCACCCAGTACAAGGCGCCGTGGACAAAACAAGAAAAGGGATTCGAGGGGTTATAGCCGACCCAGTTTAGAATACTACCTCGCCAGTTTCCGACCGCATCGAGTCCAAGGTCGGCCATTGCCTGGTTGGCCTGGTAACCCGTGTTGTACCAGGCCATCATGATACAGAAGAACGTTGCAAACACCACGTAGGTCATCGTCCGCTTGAGGTCGATTCCGTCACGAACGTGTGTAGCCCCCTTCGTCACTTCCGAAGGGGTGTACAAAAAGGTATCAACCATTTCGTAAATTCCGTAGAACCGCTCGAACCGCCCGCCTCGTTCGAAATAGGGTTCGAGACCGTCCAGAAATCGTCTTAATTTGGACATTATCCTTCCCGTTCTATTTGAATTAAGTTGCTTCTCAGTACCGGCCCGAAATCATGCTTTCCCGGATCTACGAAGGTACACAAGGCAAGATCTTCTTCATCAAGTTCAAGGCAACCGAGAGCCTGAGCGGTATCGGTATCCCCCACGACCAGCGCCTTGAGCAGGGGGGTCGGGAGAATATCCAGCGGGAACACCGATTCATAGGCTCCGATCGGCACGATGGCACGGGGGCTCCCGTTCTTGTTCGTGGTCAACCGGAAGGTACGTCCGGATTCCCGCCTAAGGCTGGACTGGAAGACGTTGAGCGCGGAGAATTTCTCTTTTCCCGGGACGATCCATCCAAAGAATTCGCGTTCACGCCCCTCCGGAACAACCGTAATCTGGTAGTGATACCGGCCCATATAGGCTGCCCAGTTCACGGCGTGATGACCGTGCAGGATCGAGCCGGAGATTACCCGGCTTTCGCTGTGTTCCAGTTCATCCTTCAGTAAATCCTCAGTACTTGCACAGATTCGGGTCCTGACCAGTTTTGGCTTCAGCACTTGGGAACCGGCGATCGAAATGACCCGTTCCACATCCACCTTGCCGCTGGTAAACAGCCGACCGATGGCAAGAACCGCCTGGTACTTGGTCGACCAGACCGTTTTTTTCTCGTTGACTGGATCCAAGTAGTGGATATGCGTCCCGACGAGTCCTGCCGGATGTGGGCCAGCGAATTCGGCAACCTGAATACCTGGCAGATCTGGAACCGGAATCGTGGCACCCGGGGCCTTGCAAAGATAGATCTTCCCATCGGTCAACCTGGAAATTACGGTTAGGCCGTTGATAAAATCATCCTCCCTTTCACAGACAATCTTTTCCGGATCCGGCGCCAGAGGATTCGTGTCCATCGCCGTAATGAAAATGGAATGCGGAGTGGTGCCTGCCTGCGGGATCATGCTGTAGGGGCGGGTCTTGAACGAAGTCCACATCCCGGACTTCAATAGAACATCCCGAATTTCGTCCGCCGCAATCGAATTCAGTTGAGCGGCTTTCCAAGCCGGAAACTTTTCGGCGTCGCTTCCTTCAAGGTCCACCACCACAGAACGTAGCACCCGTCGCGGCCCACGCAGGATAGATCGGACCCGCCCCGCACCGGGAGAAGTGAATCCCACGCCGGGATTTCTTTTGTCGGCAAAGAGGATCTGGCCAAGCTTGACCTGGTCACCCTCCTGAACCAGCATCTTCGGCTTAATCACGGGAAAGTCCTTGCCGAGCAGCGCTACCGAACCGATTTCCGGACCCTCATGGATCACCTGCTTTGGAGCACCATCAATCGGTACGTCCAATCCTTTCTTGAGTGTTATTAACATTTGGTTGCATCCAAAGCTGCAAGTTCAGCCCTTACCTTACCCGCGCAAAGCACTGACTAGGAACCTAAAAAATTTAAAATTCTTGAAGGAAGAATTAAACCGGTCAATTTAATCATATTCTACATGGAGCAACAAGCCATCGACCGCTCCAAAGACAACCCTGGATCCAGGATGATCGAATCAACAAGCGGTGCAAGCAATGGTTGCGACCAACGAAACCCCAATACTGGGCTTGTGGGCCAACACAGGCCCGACCCCAGAAAGAGAATTTCGGAGCTTTCGGCTCTCTCCAAAAACCCAGTACTGGGAACTGAAAGGGTCAGCCAGTTTATTTTCCCTTCCGTAGGCTTCATATCCGACGTTGCTCACCCAAATCCCTCAAGTCGTCAGGAACCCCATTCCATTGCACCCGTTTCGGTAACGATTAAGGCAAAGTGCATCGTGCCTGCACTCGATTCTCAACCGCTACAGAACGGATCTGATCAGCACAAAGAGTGGGAAACTAGAGGTAGTTCTGCAATAAGATTTCGGCAATCTGGACGCTGTTCAGGGCTGCACCCTTGCGAACATTGTCTCCTACCACCCACATGTTCAACCCCCGGGGATGAGAAATATCCTCACGGATCCTGCCCACATAGACATCGTCATTGCCGGCCGATTCGGTAACCGCCGTCGGGTATCCGCCATCCTTATGTTCGTCCATCACACGGATCCCGGACGCATTGCCCAGTAACTCCCGCGCCTGAGCCGCCGTGATCTTGTCCCTGGTCTCGATGTGAACGGCCTCTGAATGGCCGAAGAACACAGGAACTCGAACAGCAGTCGGATTGACCTGGATCGAATTATCTCCAAGGATCTTCCGGGTTTCCCAGACCATTTTCATTTCTTCCTTGGTATAGCCGTTGTCCATGAACACATCGATGTGCGGCAAGACATTGAACGCGATCTGCTTGGGATAAACCCGGGCTTCCACCTCACGGCTGTTGAAAATGGCCATGGTCTGTTTGGCTAGTTCATCCACCGCCAACTTGCCCGAACCCGATACCGCCTGGTAAGTCGCCACGTTGATTCTCTCGATCCCGACCGCTTGGTGAATCGGCTTCAAAGCCACTACCATCTGAATCGTGGAGCAGTTCGGATTGGCAATGATTCCTCGTGTCGTGTAACCAGCGACATCATCTGGATTTACTTCCGGCACCACCAATGGTATGTCGTCGTCGTACCTGAATTCCGAGGTATTGTCGACGACGACGCAGCCTGCCGCTACCGCACGCGGAGCATATTTCCGCGAAATACCGGCGCCAGCCGAAAACAGCCCAATCTGAACATCGGAAAAATCGAACTCAGCTAGATCCTGGACTGTGAGGTACCGCCCACCGAATTCAACCTTCTTTCCGACTGATCGGCTACTCGCGAGTGGGTAGACTTTAGTCACCGGAAAATTCCGCTGCTGCAGAATAGACAGCATGGTTTCCCCGACTGCGCCGGTTACCCCGACTACGGCTACGTTTACTGTTTTGCTCATTGGTTCTTACTGTTCAAGTTGAAGTTTTGGCCGCTTGCGCAGGCCGAGAAGCTGGTTCTAGCTAATAGCCCTGTCAAAGGCCTTGTGCCACCTCATGCATGGCCGCGATAACCGCATCGCCCATCTCGGAGGTACTGACCTCCTGCAGCCCGGCCGAATGAATGTCCGGTGTTCGGACCCCTCTTTCTAAAGCCACTTGCACAGCTTGATCGACCAGATCCGCGGCATCGCTTTCCGCGAAGGTATAGCGGAGCAACATGGAAACCGACAGGATCGTGGCCAGCGGGTTGGCCCGGCCGAGGCCGGCGATGTCCGGCGCTGAACCGTGGATCGGCTCATACATACCCTTGCCGTCGACGTCGAGAGATGCCGAAGGCAACATACCAATGGAGCCGGTCAACATCGATGCACAATCGGAAAGGATGTCGCC
>JANXGZ010000079.1 GCA_024958995.1 Methylococcales bacterium
ATCCAGAGAACGCTTGCCCATCCCGTAAACCGACGACACCGAAAACCCGTCCGAGAACACCAGCCAGCCGTGAGAGATCATCTCGAGCGCGACCTTGCGGGATTCCCGCTCATAGAACGTCGCACCGTCGACAATCTTTACACCTTCCATTTTGCACTCGAGCAGGTCCTCCATCGGCAGGCACTTTCTTCGGTCATCGACGGCGACCACGATTTCACCGACAGGATGACGGTGGATGTACTGCTGCAGGGTGGTGGCAGGGTGAATCAGATATTCTTCCGGGATTTCGCGGTGCTCATCCGGTAGCGGGACGAAACCCATCAGGGTAAATCCCTTGCGGTTAAACGGTGTGGTCAGATCTTCGAGAAGCTGATGGGCCCGAAATCCGGAGCCCAGTACCAGCACCTTCCGTTTGAACGCGTCCTTTCCGGCAATCGCGAAGAAGATCAGCCGCATGATGCCCAGCAGGAAAAAGCCGAAAACCGACGCTGACGTCAGCACCCCGAGAGACCCCAGGTACCAGAACCACTGGCTGCCCAACACGTAGGTCAGCCCCGCCAGGGGAACCCCTGCGATCAGGGCCAGGATGGTCCTCAGCATCATCCCCGACATGCCCTCCTCCAGCCGGGATTGATGCACGCCGATAGCAATCATTACCAAAAGGTTGACCAGCGCAAAGACCATTGCCGAAGGCAGGACGAAAACTACGTTTTCTGCAAAGAAAACCGCGTCACCAAAATAGTGAAAAAAGGCGGCAAGCAGAAAACTGCAGATCAATACCAAAAGATCGATCAGGCCCAGAACTACGAAGGGAAAGTGGATGTAATGCCTGAACAATCTGACGTGGGCCACGTCAACTCCTTGTGTTGTTCATTCGAACCGGAGTCGCCATTCCTCGGCGATTCATAATGAGTTTAATGTAAATTTTTGTAACTGCAATCATAACTGAGGCCCGCTGTTAACCGGTCGAACATCGAGTCGGGAACACCCTCGCAGAATCAGATCACAAGCTGGTCCATGAGCTGGTGCACGGCCGTTTCCTCCAGTGCGGCCTGGTCTGAAAACAGTTCCACAATGCCTCGGCACCGAGGCCCCGGAAACCGTGAATGGAGATTGGCCCGGAATTTCTCTTCCAACAACGGCAGGCTTTCTTTGCGACGGTTTCGGTGCCCGATGGGATATTCGACCGCCACCTGGTCGGTCGAGGTTCCGTCGGTAAACCGAACCTGGATGGCATTGGCGATGGAGCGCTTGTCCGGCTCCAGATACTCCCGAGTATACCGGGGATCTTCTACCACCTTGATTTTGGCGCGCAGGTCATCGATTTCCGGGTGACGGGTATGGAAGTCGTCCTCGTAATGGTCGGCGTTGAGTTCACCGAAAATCAGCGGAACAGCGACCATATACTGCAGGCAATGATCGCGATCGGCAGGATTGGCCAGATCGCCGTCTTTGGAAATGATGCGAATGGCCGATTCGTGCGTGGTAATAACAACCTCTTCGATCTCGGCAATCCGGCCCCTGACTTGCGGGTGGAGGGAAACCGCCGCCTCAACTGCAGTTTGGGCATGAAACTCTGCCGGGTAAGAGACCTTGAACAGTATGTTTTCCATCACGTATGAGTCCAGGGGCCTCGGCAAGGAAAACTGGCGATCGGAGTCCGCTTTCAACTGCTGGTCTTTGACGGTCTTGCTGAAGCTGACGTCGTAGAAGCCCCACTGGGGGGCCGTGAGCGCTCCGGGTATGCCCATTTCCCCGCGCATGGCGATGTCGGCCAGTCGCACTGCTCTTGAGGTCGCGTCTCCCGCTGCCCAGGATTTCCGCGAACCCGCGTTCGGAGCATGCCGGTAGGTCCGTAATGCCTGGCCGTCGACCCAGGCGTGGGAAAGCGCCGATAGGATCTGCTCGCGATTACCGCCCATCAATTTCGTCACCACCGCCGTTGAGGCGACCTTGACCAGTACGACATGATCCAGGCCCACCCGGTTGAACGAATTCTCCAGCGCCAACACGCCCTGGATTTCGTGGGCCATGATCATGCTTTCAAGAACACAGCGAAGTGTCAGCGGCGGCTGCCCCGAGGCCACTCGCCTCTGAGACCAATGATCAGCCACCGCGAGAATGCCACCCAGATTATCTGAGGGGTGGCCCCACTCAGCGGCTAACCAGGTGTCGTTGTAATCGAGCCAGCGGATGATGCAGCCGATGTCCCAGGCCGCCTTTACCGGATCGAGGCAGAATGAGGTGCCTGGCACCCTAGCCCCATGGGGGACCATCGTTCCTGCCACCGTGGGACCCAGATGTTTGGCGCACTCCGGGTAGCGCAACGCCAGCAGACCGCAGCCCAAAGTATCCATTAGACAGAAACGGGCGGTCCTCATAGCCTCTTTGCTCTTGACCCTGTAGGTGAGAACGTAATCGGCAATGTCCTGTAGCACCTGATCGTACTCGGGCCGCAAGTTCTGCTCGCTGGTCGCTGCCATGAGGGATACCTCTCTGTGCTTTTGGTTGGATACCCTAAAGACTAGCAAACGAAGACCCAGAGCCCGAGTCCCCTCGGAGGCCGCTGTTTTTTTTACCTGCCCGAGACAACAACCACTGTCACATTTTTTTACAGCTGCCATCCCAAAAAGTTAAGCGTTCCTGCACTGAACCCTGAAACCCCGTTGTTTTACTTCGTATCTGAAGCACTTGGTATCCACTTTGCTCGGTTTCGCTTAATAAGGGGTAGTTCCAGTACCAATCAGCGGTCTACTACATGGAAGCCAAATCATGAAACATTCTGCCCTGAAACTGATTGTTTGTAGTTATGCATTGTTCACCGGGCTAGCAATGGCTACTCCGATCGAAATCACCGATGTCAGCGGCTCCTGGATGGACGCCGTGCCTGGCGGTCCGGTGATCTCTGGAGAAGGGACAAACACCATCAAGTGGGGGAATTCCCATCCGGACTATGCAAGTGGCTACGCCTTCAATGGCAGCGCGGCACCGGCCTTTAGCGTTCACGAGGGTGAGGAATTTGTGCTGGGCGCCTTCACCCACTTCAACCGGCCCATCGGCGGTCAGCCGCTTACCAGCGCCGAACTTGTGGTGAACACCATGATCAAGGTGAATGGCGTGGCGCAACTTCTGGAATCGATTTTCCACTTTGACCACTGGGAAACCGTGAACGCGCCAGCACCAGGTCGGGCTTGTGCCAATGGCGAATCAAGGGAAGCATCGATCAACCGTTATGGCTGTGCCGATCGAGTCATGATTTCCCTGAGTGGTTCCAATTCCGTTGCTTACGCGGTTGGCCCCAAGCAGTACTACCTAGACATCACCGGTTTCTTCCACGACGGTGAATTGACGCAAGAACTCTGGACTAAGGAACGGGCCACCAACACCTCACTGTTGTCGGGTATTATCCGATCCAAAGTTCTGGAAGTGCCAGAGCCCTCCTCGCTGGCC
>JANXGZ010000162.1 GCA_024958995.1 Methylococcales bacterium
GATAGCCCGGATGAAGGTCGGTAGGAGTATCGCCGTAACAAGGCTCAACTACTTGATCAGAATGCCTTATCGATTCTGTGGTGCCCGGGGCCGGACTCGAACCGGCACGGATGCTATATCCGGGGGATTTTAAGTCCCCTGCGTCTACCAATTTCGCCACCCGGGCGCGAGGTCGGCTAGTCTACCTGAACTGGAATGGGCAAACCACCTTATTAACATCCCTTGTTACAACGAGAATGTCAGAGGATTTTCAACTGCCACCCGGGAAAAGAGGGTCTCGATCCAGAACAACCAACAGAGCACTCTACTGAAGACAATAAGCCAAACAAAAGCGGCCCTCAATCCCAAGAAATCCAGCCTTACCTAGTAATTATTCAGCCTAAAACCGTTTGTTCCAGTTGAGCAGTCAGAAATTCCGGAATCCTCTGCTCTAGCCAGTATTGCTGTGTACCCGGAACGGGGCCGGACACGAATCCAACATGCCCTCCGCTGGAACTAGCCTCTAGAACAACCTTTGACGAAAGCTCTTCGCTGGTGGGAACGGTTTCTGGCGTCATAAACGGATCATCGATGGACTGCAACAGGAGGGTCGGCACCCTGATCGATGCAAGAAAACTGCGGGAACTCGATTGTTCATAGTAATCAAGGGCATCGTTGAACCCGTACAAGGGAGCAATCACCCGCTCATCATAGTCCCAGAAAGAACGAATACCCGACAGATCGCCAAGTGCCGTAATCCTGCCTGCTTCCTCATCCAGCCTCCCCGCTTCAAGATGCTGCAGTTTCTCCACCATGTATCGCCTGAGCCGGCTTAGAAGGTAATTGCGGTAGATCCGCGACACGCCACGGTCCATACGGTCTGCGCAACGATCCAGTTGGAAAGGTACTGATACAGATACAGCGGCAAACAAATCGCACTTTTCCGCTTTTTCACCAAGCCATTTCAACAAAACATTGCCGCCCAGTGAAAACCCAACGGCAGCGACGGGGATCTCGGGTTCTTTGTTGCGGAGACAGCCCACAACCTGATCGATATCACCGGTCTCGCCAGAGTGATAAACATTCGCCCGGTTATTGGGCCGACCACTGCAACCACGAAAATTCATCGCGACTGTTCTGAATCCGGCATTTACAAGAGCCTTCTGCAGCCCCAAGATGTAGGCGGACTTCGAACTCCCAGCGAGTCCATGCAGCAGAACGACCAGGCCGCAGCCTCGATCGCCCAGCCAATCTAGATCGAGGAAATCTCCATCCGGGGTGCCAATAGTCATACGTGCCCTAGCCGGAACCACAACCCGCCGGAAAGCCGGAAGAATGGTCTGCAGGTGCGGATTAGCCATCCACCAAGGTGTTCGGAAAGGCTCCCGACTCACCTTTGTACCCGGCACGGTTTACATGATGGAACGCCTGAGCGGCTGGGAAAATCACCGATCAGAGGGACAGCATTTCCCATGATTACCCCAGGAAACCCTGCACCGCTAAGCGTAGCATCCGCATCGTTCTGTAAATTCGAGCAACCCATCGGATTCAACTCCGTACGATGGACGTTGCAATGGACGATGACAAAATATGATCCTAGAGTGAAGAACTGGCCGAAACGAACAAAAAGACGGGGCTTAATTAAAGAATTATCTACTTCGATGGTGCCGCAACCGATACTCTGGAACAAGGAAAGCCAGGCAACACCCAAACTGCAGTCCTCGCATGGAATATATGGCTAAACACGGGCGAGACACCACCCCTTCCGGCCCAATTAACCGGTTTCAGCAGCAATTAACAGGACCGAACATAAAGATCAGTCCAGACAACCCGGTAAAACAGCGCTGGCCAAATCCAGGCGGATACTTGCATCAGGGCCCTAGCCTTGCCCCAGCCAACTCCGCAAAAACCAGACCGAATGCAGTACCAAATTGGTGAGCGAGTCGTTGGAATATTTCTTCTTCCGAAGTAAAGCTGACGATTGTCTCGGCTCCGATCACTTCCCTTGCCACACTGCGAAGATCTCCTTCACCGTCTGCAAGACCCAACTCTATACTCTGTCGGCCAGCCCAGACCAACCCGGAAAAAAGATCTGGATTTTGCTTGAGGCGGTCACCGCGTCCTTCCTTTACTGACCTAATAAACTCGGCGTGCACCTGATTCAACATACTCTGAATGTGTGCTTTTTCCCCCTCCTTGACAGGCGAGAATGGATCCAGTAAAGCCTTATGCTGACCTGCCACCAAGAGGCGCCGCTCCACTCCCAGTTTTTCCATGGCAGGCACGAGGCCGAAACCATTCATGATCACACCAATCGATCCCAACAGGCTTGAAGGATTCACAAAGATTTTGTCGGTGGCGGCGGCAATATAATAACCACCCGACACACACAGGTCAGTAACGACTGCATAAATCGGCAGTTCCGGTTGCTCGTTTTTCAGTCGCCTGATTTCCTGGTAGACGTAGTCCGACTGGACAGGACTGCCGCCGGGGCTGTTGATTTTTAATATCACACCCGCTGTCCGGGGATCTTTTACAGCTGCCCGCAAGCCTTCAATAATTGTTGCTGCATTGCTCTTAGCCCCTTCAAGAATGAACCCTTCCACGTCAACCACCGCGGTGTGTTTTTGTCCTTCGGCACCCGCGTCGCTTGGGAAAGAGCCCAGCACATTGACGGTTACTACCAGAATAAAGATGAATGTCAGCGACTTGAAGAAAATCCCCCAGCGACGCACTTTCCGCTGCTCGGAAAGTGCGGCAAAAGCCAGCTTCTCGATGACTTCCCGTTCCCAACCATCCTGCTTCGAAGACAACCCGCTTTGCTCCTTCTCCTGACTTTTCTGTTCATTCATTCGTCCACCTTTCCTAAAGGTTAAAGCATATTGGCACCCTTTCCGCAGCAATCTCATAGGATTGCATGGAGCCAAAAAGGTTATTCGGCGAAAAAGACGATTTTACGTTTGTCACGAGTCCGTGCCGAGTTGGAGAAAAACAGTACTCGCCACCACAAATGCAGCTGGAAGGCATAGGGTGTTGACCCCTAAAAGGCGATGGGCTTTAGCGAAGCCATGACCGCGTCGCAAAACCCATTAGGCGCATGATGGCCCGACTCAGGTTGGAATTCAACTCAAGTCCATTGCAAACCGTTTCAGATCTTTCAGGTCCACGGTTTTCAGGGCAAGTTGATTGGTTGATCTCAGAAACACCCTCGGCGCAGCGTCAAACTCTACAGCTTCCTGCCACCGGGCAGCACAAAGACACCACTTTTCGCCTTCCTTGAGGCCGGGAAATCCGAATTCAGGTACCGGCGTACTCAGATCGTTACCCCGAAAACGGCTGAACTCAAGAAAGGCTCCGGTAACCTGAACACACACCGTGTGGGAACCAATATCCTCCGGACCGGATTCGCACTTTCCGCTTCGATTAAAGCCCGTCTTGGGCTTGCACGAACATTCTTCGATCGGTTCCCCAAAAACGTTCTTCTGATCCATCCAGTATTTCTCCTGTGAACTGGTTTCTCTTTTGTCTGGGCTCCAATCGGGAGAACTCACGACTCTGTGCAAACCAATAGACCCTCTCGGTGAAAACCAAGGGTCAGGCCGGAACCCCTCGATAAAAATGCCACAGAAACAGGCTTCCTACACTGCGCCATGGCGCCCAGTGATCAACCAACCGTCTTGCTACCGCCGCCGTCGGACGAGCATCAAGGTGCAGCAGTCGCTGCAGCGCAACCCGCAGCGCAAGGTCGTCTGCAGGAAAAATATCCTGTCTCTGCAGGGAAAACAACAGATATACTTCTGCACTCCATCGACCGAACCCCCGGACCGCAATAATTTCACGGATCGCCTCATCGTCACTCAGGTCTTCCAGTTCGTTCAAACCAAACCGGCCCTCACTGATTGCCCGCGCCAATCCGGTCGCGTACTCAACCTTGCGCCAGGAAAGTCCTGCTTCACGCAGACTAGTTTCCCGCAACTTAAGCAAGGCATCTGGAGACATTTCAGGCAGTAGCCCCCTGATCCGACCCAGGATGGTTGCTGCCGCCTCGTTGGAAAGCTGCTGACTAACAATGATCGACAGGAATGCTTCAAAACCCCGTGTTCTAACTCTGGGCTCCGGATAACCAAAGTCGACCAAGGCGGTCGCGATAACCTCGTCAGCAGATGCAATGGCATCCATGCCAAGCCGGATTCGGTTCCGGCCCATAACGCCTCCACCCATCATAGAAACCTCGATTCTAAAACCTGTTCACCGCGCAAGTTGTTCGATCCGTGCGACAAACAGTGGAACCCCAGTAGACGTCATGAAAGAAGTTGCATGATACCAACACAAGCCAATGCAACCCAACCGCTAGCATTGCCGAAAACCAAGCAGGGGAATCCGTATGTTTTTTAAGCCCGATGCAATAAAAAGATCAAGCTCCGTCGCTTCACTCGGAATATGCCACATAAGCAACGCATTCTCCCCTGTTGGCCACCAGAAATCGGGGTTTTCGGTTATGCCGAGGCAGAAACGAAACTAATCCTTACGGGTCAATGACACCGGCAAGCCGGTGACTGAGCAAGCTGGTTCACCGGGTGTAGGTCAAAAAATGCCCGACTGGATGCGTAGATCCAATCGGGCATTTGTACTGCCTTACTACAGCCAGGCACCCCCATCAATCGTTTAGTTTATCGAACGACCAACGACAGAATCGAGACCCCTTTCCATTACTCCGTCAATTTTCCTCATCTCTGGCATCATTTTCTTGCTTCCGCCAAAAGATTCGTTGCCCCCTCGAATTCCCAAACTCGATTT
>JANXGZ010000172.1 GCA_024958995.1 Methylococcales bacterium
GTTCTCCAAGTACTGCGAACCGGTTCTCCCGAAGAGAGTCTTTGTCCGAAAGAAGTTTCGCGCAAAGTTCCGGGCCGATTCCGCTGGGATCACCGAGCAGCAGACCAAGTGTGGGCAGGGGCATGGTATTTTTTTAGGTTTGGGATTCCAGTGTATGGTTTTAAATGACTTTGAATTTTCTGCCTGTGTTTGAGGCCTTGTTACCTGTCGTTTTTCTGTTTAATCAGCCTAAAAATCGTGGGACCGAAGAGTCCTAAGAAGGCCAATACCAGAAACAGTACGGCAAGGGGTTGTGTCAGAATCAGCCACCACTGTCCCTCGAACATCTTCAGCGAGTTCTGCAGATTTGTCTCCACCATTTCCCCTAGGATGAATCCGACGGCGATAGGTGCCACAGCAAATCCATGACGTCTGGCAAAGAAGCCGATAACCCCAAAAATCAGTACGATCCAGACATCCAGCAGAGAGGAACTCAAGGAATAGGAACCTACCACGGCAAAAGCGAAAACTATCGGCCAGAGGATGGAGATAGGAACAAGAGAGATGCGCGCAAAAATTTTTGCGGCATAAAGCCCCATGATGAGAAACATGATGTTGGCCAGCATCATCGCACCGAAAATTTGATAGACCTTGTCCACCTGCTGGGTAAACAGGTAGGGGCCCGGACGTAGGCCATGCACCATTAGCCCAACCAGAATGATTGCCGTGGTCCCACTGCCAGGAATCCCGAGCACCATGGTAGGCACCATGGCCCCGCCGGTGGCCGCATTGTTCGCCGCTTCGGCACCGGCGATTCCCTCGATCGCCCCTTTGCCGAATTCCTCCTTGTTCTTCGACCACCTCCGTGCTTCGGCGTATCCGATCATGGACGCAACAGTCGCCCCTTCCGCTGGGAGAATTCCGATGAAGGTCCCGATTCCACAGGAACGAAGGATGGATTTCCAAATTTTCTTGTAGTCCTGTCGCGTCGGCAGTTTCACCGCTTTCATGCTGATGGTGTTGGCGATGAGGTTGACGCTTTTGGACTGTACGAGCAGTTCGGACATTGCAAACAGGCCTATGAAAACAGGAACGAACGACAATCCTTCGAACAATTCGTAGTTGTCGAACATGAATCGTTCAATACCCGTTGTGGGCTCCGCCCCGATCGTGGAGACCCAGACCCCGAAAACTCCACCAATCAGGTTCTTGATAGCACCCCCGGAGCTGATGCTGGCCAGCATGGAAAGACCAAAGAGAGTCAGTGCAAAATATTCAGGCGGGCGGAACTGATAGGCGACACGAGCGAGCATGGGTGCTGCTATACAAAGAACGATCACCGAAAAAATGCCTCCGACCGTACTCGATACCACGGCAATGCCCAGAGCCCGGCCTGCCTCGCCCCGCTGCGCCAAAGGGAATCCGTCAAAGGTGGTCGCAGCCGCAGCCGAAGTTCCCGGGGTATTGATCAAAATGGCAGTGATGGAACCGGCGAAAGTTGCGGATACATAAATGGTTGCCAGCACGGTAATCGCGTGAACCGGATTCATGGTCAACGTGAAGGGGAGCAACAGTGCGGCCCCAGTTGTGGCGCCTATGCCCGGAAGTACCCCGATGATCACCCCGATGATCGTGGTGGCAAAGATGAGAAGGAGGAGGTAAAGGTCGAAAACGACCGACCCCATTGCTTGAAGCGCTTCCAGCATTTTTTAGGGAATTAACCGTAGTACCAGTTAAGCAGAACACCGCGAGGGAACCTAATCCTCAGTACCTGATCAAATAGAACAAAGATCAGAAAGGGGGTTACCAATGCGGTACTGAGCGCGACATAGATGCGTTTCTCTCCCCAAAGGATGCACATCAGAAACATGACAACAGCAATGGCGATAAACATGTCCAGAGTCGTTGTGAGTCCGTAGAAGACAACGAGCAGAACGATGGTGCCCCAGGTCTGATAGGGTTCAAGCGGAATGGATTCCGGCGGTGACCTGCGCAGCTGGAGAGTGAGAAAGGCCACGAGCACCAGGTTGATGATCATTAGAAAGATCGGAAAAGCCCGTGGCTGCATGCTATCACCGACAATCATTGGAGGAGAGAGGTCCAGCTGCAAGGAGAGATATATCACGATAAAGGAGAACACCGTGATGATACCTGGAACAAGAAGGTCCCTGGTTTTCATGGGATTCGGTGCTCCGCGAAGGGAGCACCTTTTTTAATGATTTAGAAAACTCTAATTCAACAATCCCATTTCCTTTAGGG
>JANXGZ010000005.1 GCA_024958995.1 Methylococcales bacterium
CAAACCCAGGGGAAACATGCAAATCGGCCCATACAAACTCGACACGAACCTGATCCTCGCCCCCATGGCTGGCGTTACTGATCGTCCATTCCGCCAAATCTGCAGAAGTTTCGGAGCCGGAATGGCCGTGTCGGAAATGATCTCGGCGAACCCAGCTCTCAGGAAAAACCGACGTACACTTCTCAAAGCCGATCACAACGGTGAGCAGGGACCCCGTATCGTGCAGATCGTGGGAGCCGACCCGCTTCAAATGGCGGATGCCGCCCGTTACAACGCCGACCAGGGAGCCCAGATCATCGACATCAATATGGGATGCCCTGCAAAGAAGGTCTGCAACGCGGCCGCCGGATCAGCTTTGCTCAGGGACGAAAAACTGGTCGCCCGTATCCTCGGTACGGTTGTTGAGGCGGTTCATCTGCCGGTGACACTTAAAATCCGCACCGGATGGGACAAGGGGAACCGGAACGCGGCCAAAATCGCCAGGATTGCTGAGGATTCGGGTATCTGTGCATTGACGATCCACGGACGAACCAGGGCCTGCGGCTTTTCCGGGCAGGCAGAATTCGAGACCATCAGGAACGTTAAACAGAAAATCCGGATTCCGGTGATCGCCAACGGTGATATCGACACACCAAAAAAAGCACAATTAGTGCTTCAAATTACCGGCGCAGATGCTATTATGATCGGTAGAGGGGCACAGGGGCAGCCTTGGATTTTTCAACAAATTCAGAGGTTTATTTCTAATAATCAGTCACTTGAGAGCCCTTCTCGGGAACAGCTTCGGCGTATTGTCACCGATCATCTGGAGAAACTGTACGGCTTCTATGGCGACGTTCACGGGGTTCGGATTGCTCGAAAGCATATTGGCTGGTATCTGAAAAAAAACCTGGTCGTCTCAGCTGAAGCCATGAGACGAATTAATTCCGCTGAACAACCACTAGAACAAATGGCGCTTGTGGACTTAGTGTTCGATCAAACAGAAAACGGGCTCGCAGCATGACCGAAAGAACTGAGCAAATCAGCCTCAGCCGCCTTGCCTCCGGAAGCCTTGAAAGTGGTCCGACGATCACTCTCGCCGAGCACGTACGAAGCGCCGTGGAACAATATTTCCTGCAGATCAACGGACACCCCGCTAGCAATCTACATGCCTTCGTAATCGGCGAAGTCGAAAAACCCCTGATCGAGACAGTTCTGAAGCATGCTGGGCAGAACCAAACCAAGGCCTCGCGGATGCTGGGAATCAGCCGCTCAACCCTGCGCAAGAAAATCAGCCAGTACGGTCTCGAGTAACCCGGCGCAAGAACCGCCGGTTCCACGACTTCCCCTCGCTCTTTCATCAGCTAGATGGCTACTATGTCTCAGAAAATTTCCCGGGCGCTGATCAGCGTCTCAGACAAGGGCGGCATTGTTGCTCTGGGCAAAGCCCTATCCGACCTCGGCATCCAGATTCTATCAACCGGTGGAACGGCAAAACTTCTGGCCGACCAAGGCATCGCGGTAACGGAAGTCTCCGACCATACCGGTTTTCCGGAAATGATGAACGGCCGAATCAAGACACTTCACCCAAAAATCCATGGCGGAATCCTTGGCCGAAGAGGCACGGACGATCAAGTCATGCAGCAACACCGTATTGACCCAATCGACCTGGTTGTTGTAAACCTGTATCCCTTCCAGCAAACCATCACTAACCCCGATTGCACACTGGCTACCGCGATCGAGAACATCGACATTGGCGGCCCTGCCATGATCCGGGCCGCAGCCAAGAACCACGCTTCGGTCGGCGTAGTGGTGGATCCTTCCGATTACGACCGCATTCTGGCGGAAATCCGTAACACCGGCAGCCTCAACAACGAGACCCGCTTCAGGCTTGCCACCAAGTGTTTCGCTCACACCGCCCAATACGATACGGCTATAGCATCTTACCTGGCAAAGGTCACCAATGAACCATTTCCCGAAACGCTCAACCTTCAGTTCGACCTGAACGAGGTCCTGCGATACGGAGAGAACCCTCACCAGGACGCCGCTTTCTATTCCGAACGCCAGCCCGCTCGCGGAACCATTTCATTGGCAAAACAGCTACAGGGAAAGGTTCTTTCCTACAACAATATCGCTGATACAGACGCCGCCCTCGAATGTGTGAAATCGTTCACAGACCAAACGGCCTGCGTGATCGTGAAGCATGCGAACCCCTGCGGCGTTGCCTGCGGCAAAGACCTGTTGGAAAGCTACGAGGGCGCCTATGCGACCGATCCAACTTCCGCATTCGGCGGTATCATCGCCTTCAACCGACCGCTGGACGCCGAAACGGCGAACACGATCATCAGCCGCCAGTTCGTTGAAGTTATCATTGCCCCTGAAGTCCATCCGCAAGCCAGGTCCATTCTCGAACAAAAGAAGAACGTGCGGGTCCTTGAATCCGGCCAGTGGAACGCATCGCCTAGAGCCCAGAACGATTTCAAACGGGTTGCAGGCGGCTTACTAGTGCAGAACACCGACCAGGCGGTGATAACCGCCAATGACCTGAAAGTGGTCACACAGCGCCAACCGAAGTCAAGTGAACTGCAAGATCTGCTGTTTGCCTGGCAAGTCGCCCGCTTCGTCAAATCCAATGCCATCGTCTACGCCAGGGATCAAAAAACCATCGGTATCGGTGCTGGCCAGATGAGCCGTGTCTATTCGGCTCGGATAGCCGGCATAAAGGCTGCCGACGAAGGCCTTGAAGTGCCCGGCTCGGTGATGGCCTCCGATGCCTTCTTCCCCTTCAGGGACGGCATCGACGCAGCCGGGAAAGCCGGAATCACCGCGGTCATCCAGCCCGGCGGCTCGATGCGTGACGAAGAAACCATCGCCGCGGCTAACGAACATAACATCGCCATGGTCTTTACCGGTGTTCGCCATTTTCGGCACTAGGGTGGAAACATGAATGTACTAGTTGTCGGGGGCGGCGGACGAGAACACGCGATGGCCTGGAAAGCGGCCTTATCACCAAGGGTCCGGCGGGTTTACGTAGCGCCCGGAAACGCGGGCACCGCCAACGAATCAAAGACAGAAAATGTCGATATCCGTGCCGAAAACATCACCGAGCTGCTGGATTTCGCACGCGGCCAGGAAATCGACCTGACGATTGTCGGACCGGAAGCCCCCCTGGTTGCGGGCATCGTGGATATTTTCTCCGAAGCCGGCTTTCGCTGTTTCGGTCCCCGCCAGGGAGCTGCACAGCTGGAAGGATCGAAATCCTTCTGCAAGGATTTCCTGCACCGCCACGGGATCCCCACCGGAGACTACGGGGTCTTCACCGAAACCAGTGCCGCACTGGCCTACCTCGAGCAATGCCCTATTCCCGTAGTGATCAAGGCCGACGGGCTGGCGGCCGGAAAAGGCGTGATCATTGCCCAATCGCATCAAGAAGCCGAAAATGCAGTCCGCGAGATGCTTTCCGGGAACGCATTCGGACAAGCTGGGTCCCGGGTTGTAATCGAGGAATTCCTTGAGGGCGAAGAAGTCAGCTTCATCGTCATTGCCGACGGTAAGACTGCCCTGCCAATGGCCACATCTCAGGATCACAAGGCCCGCGATGACGGTGACTTCGGCCCCAACACCGGCGGAATGGGTGCCTATTCGCCCGCGCCGGTCGTCACGCCCGAAATCCACGACCGGATCATGCAGCAGGTCATCGAACCCACGCTTCGTGGAATGGCGTCCGATGGCAGACCCTATACCGGCTTTCTCTATGCCGGCCTGATGATTACCCGGGAAGGCATCCCCAAAGTACTGGAATACAACTGCCGCATGGGCGATCCGGAAACCCAGCCAATTATGATGAGGCTGGAAAGTGAGCTGGTCAATCTGTGTGAAGCCGCGCTGGACGAGAACCTAGAAAACACGACAGCCCGCTGGAACCCGCAACCGGCACTGGGTGTTGTACTTGCGGCAGGTGGCTATCCAGAAAATTATCGCAAGGGCGACGTAATCGAAGGACTCGGTCTTCCATACGCCGAAGGCTCCAGGGTATTCCATGCCGGGACAGCTCACGATAAAGGCTCGGTGGTTACGGCTGGCGGCCGAGTACTTTGTGCCTGCGCACTCGGTCAAAATATCGAACAGGCGCAGTCAAGCGCCTACGCACTGGCACATTCGATCAACTGGCCGGACGTCTATTACCGCAAGGACATCGGTTACCGCGCAATCAGGCGTTAAGCCTCAAAGACGACCCTCTGGCTATACTGCGTTGCCGGATGGCTCGACCTCCTTGATGAGTTGAATGCAGTCTATCGCCAAATCCAACAGGGCAACGTACACAGGAAGATCGATACCGAAGGACGCATTGTCCAGCCTCCAGATCTGCTGAACCGCTCTGCACTAAGCCACTTTGCCTGACACCAACTAGTGGAGAAACAGTAATTACTGTACACTTGATGGGATCAGCAGGATGCTTCTGCCAGTCTTTTTTTTATTCCAAGTTTATATTCTATGCAGAACTGGATCGAGAGCGGGTTCTTCGGCTATTGGAAGGACGCTCAATCCCGTATCACCAAGGCTCTTTACCAACCCGCCTTTGCCGACAGCTCACCAAGTGCCGTGAAATACCCCGAAGCCCTCCTCCCATGGCAATCTGGAGAACAGGCTGTCCGTCGATCGCTGGAACTGCAAACAACCTGGGTCGAAAAATGGATCCACCGTTCTGGGCAAGAGTCGATCAACCTGCAGATATTTTCTGACCTGACCGGGCAAATCAACCTGGCCATGGAGCAATGGAACCATCGCCAGGGAGAACTCTGGAAGCAGTGGTTTACCGCTCTCGAACAGTCGTTCAACGACACCACGGCCGCTGGCCCACACAAGAGCCAGGTCGAAACATGGAGGCGCCTGGTCAGTGAATCGCAATCTGATCTCACGCACTGGTTGACCAAATGGGAAGAACAGATCAACTGCAAACCTCTGGTCCCAGGCAGCTTGGGTTGCCTGACGGAAAAACTCGGGCAAGAGATGCTCGGCTGGATTGAGAACCAGGCCGTCCTGTGGCAATTTGCGCTGGGTACTGAATGGGCGGCTCGACGGCAAGAACCCATTGCCACCCATGCAACCCGAGCGTGAAACAACCACGCTTTTCAGCTAGCTAGCCTTCTTCTGCCACAACCCCAGCGAGACGCTTCTAAACAGCAAGTAGGTCGAAACGATCAGCATGAAATGATAGACATCGTTGTCGTAGCGTATATCGACGAAGTCGACGGCGTACTTTCGTGAATAATCCTGCAACAACTGGCGCATCAGGATCCATGCAAGGTTGCTGACAATTACACCCATCCAACCGAGGCGCAAAAGACCTCGGGCCTGAAAAGCCAGCACCCCGGTCATGCTAAGTTGCGCGCAGGCCAGAAAAAGGAAGTTCTGCCGAGAAACGCCGATCACGGTCAGGACTACAGCGGCAATGATCGCCCCACGCAAGCAACGCTGGCTCACGCCCTGCGCTACAAGCGCAGCCCATCCCGCAACACAAGCACCGACTGCAATCGCCAGCCAGATCCCCGGTGCCGCCCAAGCCATCTCGGGCCAATGCACGAGAACCCCAGAGCACTTCAGGAACAGCAACAGGCCGAAAAAGGCCACCACCCAGGCATTGTAAAGCTCCGGCCAACAACGCGACCTCTTCCATGCAAGAACGAAATAGGCTCCAAGCGCCATCGCATGGAGCAAGTTGGTCAGGGCATTAGTATAAACGGAACTTATTTCCACACCCAGAACTCTACAAGCTCACTCGACATCACCAACGAAGCACCGAGAATCGTCGGATGATCAAGCGGTAGAACAAACAGGCCGCTATTCGATGTTCTGAACCTGTTCACGCATCTGCTCGATCAACACCTTCATCTCCACGCTGGCTTGGGTGGTTTCCTTATCCGTTGACTTGGAGCCGAGCGTATTTGCTTCCCGGTTCATCTCCTGAAGAAGAAAATCCAGTCGCCGCCCGGCGATGTCCTCGTTGGCGAGCACTCTCTCTACTTCAATGATGTGGGTCTCCAGGCGATCCATTTCCTCATCCACGTCCATCTTGTGCAACATAAACACAACCTCCTGTTCAAAGCGGGCATTGTCCAGTTCAGCCTCAAGTTCCCCGACTTTCTCGGCAAGGCGGCGGCGCAACGCCTTCGCTACTTCCGGCAGGCGGGTACGAACCCGACCAATCTGCCCATGCAAGCCATGACAACGCTCGGCAATAACCTGGCTCAATCGATTCCCTTCACGTTCCCGAAACTGAACCAGCTCTTCCAGAGTCTTCTCCAGTATCGCGATGACAGGGCCCTTCAGGCTCCCTGGATCCTGCTTTTCTTCGATCAGAACCCCCGGAAATTTCATGACTTCGGCGGTTGAAACAGGTGCTGCTTCTTCCATTTCGGCTTGGATTTCCTGCATGATCCGGATTAAACCCTGCACTCGCTTCCGATCGATACTCACCTGGGCCCGGGTTCCGGCCTGACGTTGACAACTCAACGAACATTCCACCTTGCCGCGCGTCAGCTTCTGGCTGACCAGGGCTCTGAACTCGGCTTCCAGTACCCGCAGATTTTCCGGAATCCGGACACTGACATCCAGATATCTGTGGTTCACTGACCGAACTTCCCATCCATAAACGAATCCGTCAATTTCCATTTCGGAACCGGCGAACGAAGTCATGCTTCGAATCATGAACAAACTCCCATATCGTCAAACAATTCAACCCCTGGCATCAAAAAGGAATTTTCGCCGAATCGACGCATCCAGCCCACCATGACCCTTTACAGTGCACGGCTTTCCGGTCACCCTGCAAGCCATACTCCAGGTGGACCAAATCGGAAAAACCCTGGCCCAATGTAGATTTTCCGACCAAAGCTCTTAGCTCGTGCTATTGGCAGTTGCCGGTAGGGTACACCATCCAGCGAATCCCATGCATGACCAGAGGTCTTTTCATGAATCAGGGCTCTAGATGCAACACCTGTGAGACCCGATCCGAAACGAAGGGCATTGGACGACCGTTCGCCCAGTAAGGATACTGGTCCGAGTAGTTGTCCGAGAGAAAATGGCCCGACTGTCCGCCCGGCAGGTGAAGGATTCCTCTTCCGAATTGCCCCGGAGAGATCACCAATCGTTCACTCGCGCTCAATCCCTGACTGATGACACGAACACAGAACACACACCCGCCGAGGGCTTGTTGGGGCATATCCAGCAGTCCCGATAACCATGGCAGCGCATGACTGAGAGGGTGCCGAATCCGGACCTCTCGAAACTGTGTCCAGGTAACATTTTCCAGTGTCGCACTAGCAAGCCTTTTCTTCATGCCAACAGCACTTTCTTCGAGAACCGCACGCAAAAAATCGTCCCACGATTCAAAATCGGTACTCGGCAGGGTTTCCGGTATTTTTTCAGTCAGCAACTGCCTCAACGGTGTCTCCTTTTGATACCAGCCGTATGCGAATTCCTTATCACGAGTGGCACACGATTTCAGAAAAGGCGCAAATACGCGCTTGACCAGCCGGTTCCTGAACGCGGCCAGCAGCGGCAGACCGCGGCTCTCTGCCCGAGCGAAACCATCCCACTGATCGACTTCGGCACGGACTTCTGCCAGTAACGGATTGGCAGACATGTATTCATCTGACACGAGCGACACCACCAGGTCCCTGTAAAAATCGTAGAAAGCGGTCCTTGAATCGAGCTGTAGTTGGAAAAGTTCCTTCTCGGTGATTGCCTGCATCGCCCTCAGTCTTTCACTAATGCGGTAAGCGCGGTAACCATAAGCAAAATTGTGCCCCAGGATGTGCGGATAACCCCGCCCGATCGTCCGGTTATTGGCGGTCGCTAGAAAACCGGCCTCCGGATTGACAACCTGCGGCAATTCGTCGGGTCGCAGGAAACCGTTCCAGCCTGCCGTGCCATCGCGCCAATCTGTGCTGACCGTCCCGTCGAAGCCAGGCCGGCGCCTGGGGAAATAACCCATAAGAGTCCAGGCAATATTGCCTTCTTGATCAGCCAGCAATACGTTTTGCGGGGGACCACCAGTGCCACGGAGTATCGCTGCAGCCTCCTCCACCGACCCTACACGGTCCAGGTCGATCAGGCCCATGCCAACCGCTTGCGGATCCAGGGCCGTCCAGTGAACGGCAACCGGGTGGCCCAGAAGCGGATGCATCCACACAGGACCCCACTCCGAAACTCGGACGACCAGCGTTTGCGGCTTATGCTCCTTAACGAGGATCTGATGTTCGACGAACTGTAGTTTCCGCCACCCCGTCCTTGTCCGATAACGCTGCGGATTCTCCGGGTCAAGCTCCAGCTTGACCAGGTCCAGTACATCGGCCATGAAGTTGGTAAATCCCCAGGCAACCCGTCCGTTGGAACCGGCAACAATGGCGGGGAGCCCGGGTAAGCTCAGGCCTGAAACCACCCGTCCCCCGTAACGCTGCGTTGCCCGGTACCAGGTATTCGGAACCGACAAAGGCAGATGCATGTCATTTGAGAGAATTGCCCGACCATCGGCTGTCTTGTGACGATTGACCACCCAGTTGTTCGAACCGCGAGCTTCATTCGCCGTATCAATGTTCACAACGGCCTGCAAGTCACGGTTTTCCATCAGAACAGCAGCCAAGTCGGCAGCCGGTACGGGTCCAATCGGCCTGGACGAACCCGAACCCCCGATCAGAACCGACGGGTAGAGATCCGTATCCGGGGTCAAAAATGAAGCCACCTGTTCCGGTAGGCACTCCTGCATGACGCTCAGCATGCGCTCTTCCGGTTCGGTCCAGGAAAGCAACTGAAACATCCCGAGAACAGCCAGCATGCTGTCGCGCGGAGTCCAAGGGGAGGGCTCATACTGCAGCAAGGTAAATTCTGGAGCCAGGGTCTCCGCGTTTCGGATGTAGCTATTCACCCCCCGGGCATAGGCCACCAGAACAGCCCTGTGTTCGGCCGGCAAGTCATCGACCAGTCTCTCGGCCACACGCCCGAAGTCCAGGTGCAACTGCTCGATATCGCTTGCCAACGCCGCTGCGCCGAAGATCTCTGCCAGGCGGCCAGTGGCCTTGCGGCGGACGAGATCCATCTGGAACAGGCGGTCACCGGCAGTCACGTAGCCAAGAGAAAACGCCGCGTCTTCACGAGTCGCGGCCCGAATATCCGGAATCCCGTAGGCATCAAACCGGATTGCCACGGCTGATCCCAGGCCGGATACGCTAACCCGGCCGGAACGTTGCGGTAGGGAAGAAACAACCTGGTAAGAAACCAGCGCGCTCACGACGGCAACCGCAACAACAACGACCAGAAACGCCGCACGCAAGCCCTTCGGAAACATCCGGAAAAATCTTATGGTGAATGCGGTATACTACCGCACTTTTTATTTTATGACCTGAGAACAAGCATGAGACCGAGCAGGCGCAACGCGGACGATTTAAGAGAAATCAAACTAACCAGCAACTTTACCCGACATGCGGAAGGATCCGTTCTTGTTGAATTCGGCGACACGCGAGTACTCTGCAATGCCAGCGTTGAAAACCGCGTTCCTCGCTTTCTGAAAGGACGCGGCGAAGGCTGGATCACCGCCGAGTACGGGATGCTGCCGCGATCCACCCACGACCGCATGCCTCGGGAAGCCGCGCGCGGCAAACAGGGCGGGCGAACACTGGAAATCCAGAGGCTAATTGGCCGTTCACTGCGGGCCGCGGTCGATTTGCAAGCGCTCGGAGAACGAACAATCACCATCGATTGCGACGTAATCCAGGCCGATGGAGGAACGCGTACTGCATCGATTACCGGCGGGTTTGTCGCTCTTTCACTGGCAATGTCCAGACTGATGCGTAAAAAGCAGATCAAAACCAACCCGATTCACGGACAGATCGCCGCGGTCTCGGTGGGTATTTACAACGGCACCCCGATCCTCGACCTGGATTACAGCGAAGACAGCTCGGCCGAAACCGACATGAACGTCGTCATGAACGATGCCGCAGCGTTTATCGAAATCCAGGGAACTGCGGAAGGTCATGCCTTTCGCAGAGAAGAACTGGACTCCATGCTGGAACTGGCCCGTAACGGTATCAATCAGATCATGGAAAAACAGCGGAGCGCTCTCGGGCTGGACTGATGCCTAACCGAATTGTACTGGCGACCGGGAATCCGGGAAAGATTAGGGAAATTCAGTCCATCCTCGAACCTTACCTGATCGTTCCACAGTCCGATTTCGATGTGCCAACCGTTGAGGAAACCGGCACCACTTTTGTCGAAAATGCGATTATCAAGGCCCGCAATGCAGCTAAGCATAGCGGCCTGCCAGCCATCGCCGACGACTCGGGAATTGAGGTAGATGCCCTCAACGGTGCCCCGGGTGTACGTTCTGCCCGATACTCGGGGCCCGCTGCCGACGACCAGCAAAATCTGGACAAGTTGCTGCAGGAAATGATTTCTGTAGTTGACGACCATCGCAACGCGCGATTTCGCTGCGTTATCGTCTACATGAGACATGCTGAAGATCCCTGCCCCATCATCACGGAGGGAACCTGGGAAGGCACAATCCTACGCCAGAGCCGGGGTGCCAATGGCTTCGGCTACGACCCGGTATTCCTGCTTCCTGAACTGGGGTGTACCTCCGCCGAACTCGCTCCCGATCAAAAGAATCGCCTGAGCCACCGGGCACAGGCCTTGAACACTCTGGCAGAACAGCTGGAGAAAAGCCGGTTGTGATCCATCAGCCTCCTGTCCTCGGGCTGTACATTCACATTCCCTGGTGCATCAAGAAATGTCCGTATTGCGATTTCAATTCGCACGCGATCACCGACGGAATCCCCGAGAAACGCTATACAGAGGCTCTCCTCCGTGATCTGGAACAAGAATTGCCAGCAATCCGCAATCGCCAAATCGACACGATCTTTTTCGGCGGCGGAACGCCCAGCCTTTTCACGGCGGAAGCGATCCATGAGCTGATTCAGGCCATTAGCAAGAAAGTATCCTTTTCAGCCGACATTGAAATCACTCTGGAAGCCAACCCTGGGACCGTGGAGAAAGGCCGCTTCAAGGGGTTCATGGATGCCGGGGTCAACCGCCTTTCGATCGGAGTCCAGAGCTTTCAGCCTGCGCACCTAAAATCCCTGGGGCGCATTCACAGCGCTGGCGAAGCGGTCCTTGCGACAGAAGAAGCCCGGGCTGCGGGAATCGACAATTTCAACCTTGATCTGATGTACGGACTACCGAGCCAAACCCGGGCCGAGGCTGCTGACGATGTGCAAAAGGCCATCGCCCTGGAGCCTTCCCACATTTCCTACTACCAGCTGACGATCGAAGCCCATACCCGGTTCGCCAGCTTTCCCCCCAGCCTGCCGAGCGACGATGAAATCTGGGATATACAGTCCGAAAACAGGTCGACTCTCGCTGAACACGGTTACTCCCAGTATGAAGTTTCTGCCTATGCCAAGATCGGTTGCCGATGCCGACACAACATGAACTACTGGACCTTTGGAGACTACATTGGAATCGGCGCTGGCGCTCATGGAAAATTCACAGAAGCGGGCTCGGTCCATCGGAGCTGGAAAACACGGCATCCGGAGCAATACCTGAAAACGGCAGGCACACCAGCAAGCATCGGTAAGCGTACCTGTATTTCCAGCGAGGACATAAAGCTGGAGTTCCTGATGAATGCGCTGAGACTTTCGGACGGCTTTGAAAAAGGCCTGTTCCGGCGTCGCACCGGACTCGAACTGTCGGCGCTGGAGCCGCAGCTGACCCAATGCAT
Source organism: Methylococcales bacterium (assembly GCA_024958995.1). Lineage (GTDB taxonomy): Bacteria > Pseudomonadota > Gammaproteobacteria > Methylococcales > UBA1147 > UBA1147. The sequence continues at coordinate 11,747 of JANXGZ010000005.1, forward strand.
CGAGGAGTCTCTGATCGAGCAGGATGCCAACCACATTCGCTGTACCAACAGGGGCCAGACCTTTCTCGACGAAATCCTGCGCCGTTTCATTCCGGAGTGAACCCCGTCCATTGGCCAGACAAAATCAGGTTTTGCGACTGACCAACGATGCACCAGCCCTGCGATCGAGACCGCTCGACTGCCAATGACGGGCCGACTACTATGACATCTGGCCCATTTTTGATATCTTGACCAGCCAGATCAGGAAGGCCTTGTCGATGACGCTGGATCAAATCGAAGTCGGCAGGAAACGTCCGAACCGAATGCCTAACCGCTTTCCCGCCCAGGCCAGAAGGAGAACAGTTTCAATGTCTCAACTAGAGCATTATCAGCGCGAATTCATCGAGTACGCGATCCAGTCGAGGGTTTTGCGGTTCGGAGAATTTCGTCTGAAATCCGGCCGTATGAGTCCCTACTTCTTCAACACCGGGTTGTTCGATTCCGGTAAGCAGCTTTCGAAGCTGGGGAAATTCTACGCAAGGGCCCTGCGGCACGCCGGGATCATCACCAACGTTCTCTACGGCCCTGCCTACAAGGGGATTCCCCTGGTATCGGCAACTTCGATCGCACTTGCCGAGGAATTTGACGTCGACCTGCCGTTTACCTTCAATCGCAAAGAAGTCAAGGATCATGGTGAAGGGGGAACCCTGGTGGGCGCAGCGCTGACCGGGTCGGTACTGATCCTGGACGATGTCATCACGGCCGGCACATCCGTCCGTCAATCGGTGGAAATCATCCGACAGGCCGGGGCACAACCCTGCGGAGTGCTAATCGCACTGGACCGCCAGGAGCGAGGACAACAGCCCGTATCCGCAGTGACCGAGGTCAGTATCGAGCTCAACATGCCGATCTATTCCATCATCAAGCTGGAGCACATCATCGAGTACCTCAATCACGAAACCAGTTTCTCGGAAGAACTCGTGATCATCAAGCGCTATTATAGCCAGTACGGTTGTCCCTGAGACTGTACGGCAGCCCCGCGCACGCACGGGGGACTTAAAACGTTCTGTTGCCAGGACTGGCTTCGGCCAAACTCTCCTGTTTGGCTCATCACCGCTCAAAAATTACAGATTCGGACTACCGCGTAACAATCAGGGTTCCGACCCCATGATCTGTAAACAACTCCAGAAGTACAGCATGCTGAACCCGTCCATCGATGATGTGCGCGGATCTCACGCCCGCCTGCAATGCCTCCGCGGCACAGAGGGTTTTTGGAATCATCCCGCCATGGATCGTACCATCCGCGATTAACCTGTCGATTTCCGCAATTGAGATACCAGTAACCAGCTCACTATTCTTGTCTAGAATGCCCGGCGTATTGGTGAGCAGGATCAGCTTTTCCGCGTTCAGCTTCTCGGCGACTTTGCCCGCAACCAGATCAGCGTTGATGTTATAGGAAAGGCCGTCTTCTCCGACACCGATCGGCGCGATCACCGGGATAAAGTCGCTATCGCCCAGCATTTCGACGATCTTGGTATCGATGCTGGTCACCTCGCCAACCTGGCCCAGGTCCACTGATTCACTCTCATCTGAATCTGGAGTACCGGGCCGCAGCTGGATCTTCCTGGCCCTGATGAAATCCCCGTCTTTCCCTGTCAACCCCACGGCACGCCCCCCGTGCCTGTTGATCAGGTTCACGATCTCCTTGTTGACCAGCCCGCCAAGAACCATCTCCACCACGTCCATGGTTTCCTGGTCGGTCACCCGCAAGCCATCAACAAATTGACTGTCCTTTCCCAGCCGACCGAGCAGATTCCCAATCTGCGGTCCGCCACCATGAACGATTACCGGTTTCAGTCCCACCAGTCTCATCAGCACAATGTCACGGGCGAAGCTGCTCTTGAGCCCCTCGTCCGTCATCGCGTTTCCGCCGTACTTGATGACGACGGTCTTGTTGTGGAACTTCTGGATATACGGAAGAGCCTCGGTCAGAACCCGGGCAATTTCCAGGGCAGCACCATGCTGCAGGGTTTCTTGCTTGTCCATAAACCTAAAAGGGCAATTGAATGTCGGGTTTGACCCGTGTCATGGCCATCCTGAACTTTTCCTGAATGACTTTAAGGGCCTGTTCGGTGTCGGCCTCGAAACGAATGACCAGTGACGGGGTCGTGTTGGAAGCACGCACCAGCCCCCAGCCATCATCGTAATCCGCACGCAAGCCATCGATATCGGTAATCCTGGCGTCCGGAAACGGGTTGGATTCCACCAGTTCATTGACGAAAGTGAACGTTTCGCCTTCCGCCAGCGTGACGTTGAGCTCTGGAGTATTGACACTGTCAGGCAGTTCTGCAAAGACTTCTCTGCTCAGCCTTCGGTCCGCCGACAGGATTTCGATCATCCTGGCCGCGGAATACAGTCCATCATCGAAACCGTACCAACGCTCGCTGAAAAAGATATGGCCGCTCATTTCACCCGCCAGCGCCGCGCCGGTCTCCTTGATCTTGGCCTTGATCAGGGAATGGCCCGTTTTCCACATCAAGGGGTTTCCCCCGTTCCGGGAAATTTCCTCTGCCAGGTTCCTTGAACATTTAACATCGAAAATGATATCCGCACCCGGTTGCCTCGACAAGACATCGGCGGCAAACAGCATCAGTTGCCGGTCGGGCCAGATGATCTTTCCGGACGAATCGACGACGCCGAGCCGATCCCCATCGCCGTCAAAGGCAATCCCGAGATTCGCATTTTCC